>NZ_JBSFPT010000035.1:0-22216 GCF_053588335.1 Microbacterium sp. NPDC003461
TTTTTCATTTTTTTTTTTTTTTTTTTTTTGTTTTGTTTTGTTTGTGGTGTTGTTTTGTGTGTTCTTGTGTTGTGGTGTGGGGTGGGCCGTGCGGGCGGGGGCGCCCCCCCACGCCGTCTGCCCGAGACACTATGGGAGCGCTCCCACGGTGTCAAGGGCACCGGGCCGGCGTCACGCCGGGTCGAGGCCCTTCTCGCGGCGACGACGCGCCAGCTCGGCGCGCAGCGCCGCCTCGCGCTCCTCGCGCTCGAGGTCCGCGAGCTGCTGCTCGGTCGAGCGGGGCTCGCCCGGCAGGACGGGCGTGGCCATGTGCTCGGGGAAGCGCGTGGAGGTGACGCGGGGTGAAGCCGGCTCGCGCCCGAGCGCCCACCACAGCACGCTGCCCACCAGCGGGATGAGGATCACGACGAACACCCACGCCACCTTCGGCAGCAGGCGCACGCCCGTCTCGTCCCGCCGCAGCACGTCGATGAGCGTCACGACGAAAAGCGCCAACACGGCCAGGCCCACGACGGCGTACATGAAGCGCATGGTATCGGCACCCGTAGAATCGTGGGGTACCCCGCCCTCGACCCCTAAGGCTCGAACATGCCCACCATCGTCGTCGACGTCATGCCCAAGGCCGAGCTGCTGGATCCGCAGGGCAAGGCGGTCACCGGATCGCTCGCCCGCCTCGGGCACGGCGCGTTCCAGAACGTCCGCATCGGCAAGCGCATCGAGCTGACCGTGGAGGGCGAGGTCACCGACGAGGTGCTCGCCGAGGCGCGTCAGGTCGCCGACGAGATCCTGTCGAACGCGGTCATCGAGGACGTCGTGAGCGTGAAGGTCGCCGAATGACCGCGCGGATCGGCGTCATCACCTTCCCCGGCTCGCTCGACGACGGCGACGCCCGCCGCGCGGTGCGCGTCGCGGGCGCCGAGCCCGTCGCGCTGTGGCACGGATCGCACGACCTCGACGGCGTCGACGCCGTGATCCTGCCGGGCGGCTTCTCGTACGGCGACTACCTGCGCGCCGGCGCCATCGCGGCCCACGCGCCGATCATGGCCGAGGTCAAGGACGCCGCCGCGAAGGGCATGCCCGTGCTCGGCATCTGCAACGGCTTCCAGATGCTCGTCGAGGCGCACCTGCTGCCCGGCGGCCTCATCCGCAACGCTCACCAGCAGTTCATCCGCCGCGACCAGCGCCTGCGGGTGGAGAACGCCGACACGGCGTGGACGAACGCGTTCCAGGCCGGCCAGGAGATCGTCATCCCGCTCAAGAACGCCGACGGCGGCTACATCGCCGACGCCGAGACGCTGAAGCGGATCGAGGGCGAGGGCCGCGTGGCCTTCCGCTACCTGGGCGTGAACCCCAACGGATCGCTCAACGACATCGCGGGCGTGACGAACGAGGCCGGGAACGTCGTGGGCCTCATGCCGCACCCCGAGCACGCGGTCGAGCCGGGCTTCGGCCCCGGCACCCCCGCCGCCATGCGCTCCGGCGTCGACGGCCTCGGGTTCTTCGCCAGCGCCGTCGCCGCGACGGTCGCCGCCGCGGCCTGACGCCGGTCGGCCGCGGTAGCGTGGATCGCGTGACCGCTCTCACCGTCTCCGTGCCGACCGAACGCCTCGCCGACGACGTGCGGGCGCTGCTGGATCCGTCCCTCGAGATCGAGGTCGTCGTCTGGAAGGACGACGCGTCGGTCCCCGACGGGCCCGTCGACATCGTCGTGCCGCCGTACATGCGCCAGGGCGCCACCCTGCGCGCGCTGAGCGAGCTGCGGCCGCGCCTCGTGCAGGGGCAGGCGATCGGGTACGACGGCGTGGCCGACGTGCTGCCCGAGGGGCTCGTCTACGCCAACGCCTCTGGCGTGCACGAGACCGCCACGGCCGAGCTGACCCTCGGCCTCATCCTCATGGCCCAGCGCGGCCTGGCCGACTACGTGCGCGCGCAGGACCGCGGCGAGTGGGCGCCCTCGACGACCATCGGCCTCGCCGACCGCCGCGTGCTGCTGCTCGGCTACGGCGGCGTCGGCAAGGCCATCGCGGCGCGCATCGCGGCCTTCGAGGCCGAGGTGGTGCCCGTCGCGTCGCGCGCCCGCGACGAGGACGGCGTGCACGTGCACGGCATCGACGAGCTGCCCGAGCTCGCCGGCACGGCCGACATCCTCGTGAACGCCCTGCCCGGCGGCCCGCAGACGCACCGCCTCATCGGCGACGAGGTGCTCTCCGCCCTCCCCCACGGCGCGCTCGTCGTGAACATCGGCCGCGGCCCGACCGTCGACACCGACGCGCTCGTGGCGCACCTGCGCCGCGGCCGGCTGCGCATGGCCAGCGACGTGTTCGACCCCGAGCCGCTGCCCGCCGACCACCCGCTTTGGTCGCTGCCCGGCGCGATCATCGCGCCCCACGTGGGCGGCCGCTCCGCCGCCATGGATCCGCGGATCGCGCGGCTCGTCGCGACGCAGGCCGAGCGCCTGGCGCGCGGCGAGGAGCCGATCAACGTCGTCATCCGCTCCTGAGAACGCCGAGGCCCCCGCCCCTGAACGGGAGCGAGGGCCTCGAGAGCGCGGGATCAGACGGCCGTGTAGCCGCCGTCGATCAGGTAGTACGCGCCCGTGACGAACGAGGCGTCGTCCGAGAGCAGGAAGCGCACGACCTTGGCGATCTCGTCGGCGCGGCCGAGGCGCCCGAGCGGGTGCTTCGCCACGAGGCCCTCCTTGACCTCGGCCGGGGCGCCGGCCAGCAGCGGCGTGTCGATGTAGCCGGGGCCCACCGCGTTGATGCGCAGGCCCGCGGGGCCGTACTCCGCGGCCGCGTTCTTGGTGAGGCCCACGACGGCGTGCTTCGTGGCGGTGTAGGCCGAGTTGCCGAGCGCCGCGACGGTGCCGTGGATCGACGCCATGTTCACGATGGCGCCCGCGCCCGCGCCCGCCTCGAGGATCGCCGGGATCTGGTAGCGCAGTCCGTAGGCGACGCCGCTCAGGTTGATGCCCACCACGGTGTCCCAGCCGTCGAGGTCGAGCTCGCCGGTCGGGGCCGAGGGCCCGCCGATGCCGGCGTTGTTGAACGCGTAGTTGAGCTTGCCGTAGGTCTCCACGGCGAACTCGACGGCCTTGCGGCTGTCGTCGGCCTTCGCCGTGTCGCCCTGGATCGCCGCGGCCTCGCCGCCGGCCTGGGCGATCTCGTCGACCACGCGCTGGGCGGCCTCGAGCTTGATGTCGGTGACGACGACCTTCACGCCGAGGCCCGCGAGCTCCTTCGCGGTCGCCTCTCCGATACCCGAACCGCCGCCCGTGACGATCGCGACCTTGCCTTCGAATCCCATTCGACACTCCTCTGCGTCGGTCCATCGGGCCGCCGGCGCTTCGGATCGCGCTGCTGTATTCACCCGAATGGATCGGATGCCTCCAGCCTACGCCCGTCCGCGCCTCGGCGGACCGGGGTGGGCACCGCGGGCGTGAAAGGATATCGCTCATGGCGAACGACACTTCGACGGCGACGCGCGCGGGGGCCCCGCGGAGCGCGCTCGACCGCTTCTTCAAGATCACCGAGCGCGGCTCCACCATCGGCACCGAGGTGCGCGGCGGCCTCGTGACCTTCTTCGCGATGTGCTACATCGTGTTCCTGAACCCGCTCATCCTCGGCACCGTCCCCGACGGCACCGGCCAGATGCTCGGCGGCGGCGGCGCCCCGAACATCGGCATGATCGCGTCCACGACCGCGCTCGTGGCGGGCGTCATGACGATCCTCATGGGCGTCGTCGCCAACTACCCCATGGCGCTCGCCGCCGGCCTCGGCCTGAACGCCGTCGTCGCGTTCTCGATCGCCGGCCTGCCGAACGTGACCTGGGCCGACGCGATGGGCCTCGTGGTGATCGAGGGCGTGATCATCCTCGTCCTCGTGCTCACGGGCTTCCGAGAGGCCGTCTTCAACGCCGTGCCGCGCGAGCTGAAGGTCGCCATCGGCGTGGGCATCGGCCTGTTCATCACGCTCATCGGCCTCACGAACGCCGGCTTCGTCGAGACCGGTGCGACGATCGTGCAGCTCGGCAACCTCGGCACCTGGCCGATCCTCGTCTTCGTCGTCGGCCTCGTCCTGGCGATCGTGCTGTGGGTCCGCAAGGTGCGCGGCGCGCTGCTCATCTCGATCCTCGTCGCGACCGTGCTCGCGGTGATCCTCGAGAACACTCTGAACATCGGCGCGGCCGACCCCGCCGAGAACCCGGGCGGCTGGAACCACGCGCCCACCTTCACCGGCGTCGCGAGCGTGCCCGACTTCTCGCTGCTCGGGCAGTTCGACATCCTCGGGTCGTGGGAGCGGATCGGCATCGTCACCGCCGTCCTGCTCATCTTCACGCTGCTGCTGGCCGACTTCTTCGACACCATGGGCACCATGGTCGCCGTCGGCGCCGAGGCGAAGCTGCTCGACGCCAAGGGCAACCCGCCCCACACCCGCCGCATCCTCATCGTCGACTCGATCGCCGCGATGGCCGGAGGCATGGGATCCGTCTCGTCGAACACCTCGTACGTCGAGTCGACTTCGGGCGTCGCCGAGGGCGCGCGCACGGGTCTGGCGTCGGTCGTCACGGGCATCGCGTTCCTGCTGGCGACGTTCCTGTCGCCGCTCGTGGAGCTCGTGCCCTACGAGGCCGCCGCGCCCGCGCTCGTGATCGTCGGCTTCCTGATGATGACGCAGATCTCCGGCATCGACTGGACGAGGATGGAGATCGCGATCCCCGCGTTCCTCACCATCGCCATCATGCCGTTCACCTACTCGATCGCCGACGGCATCGGAGCGGGCTTCATCGCCTACGTCATCGTGAAGCTCGCGCAGGGCAAGGTGCGCGAGATCCACTGGCTCATGTGGGTGTCGTCGCTGCTGTTCGTCGTGTACTTCACGATCGATCCGATCCGCGCCGCGCTCGGCGTCTGACCGCCGCCACGCAGAACGGGCCGGCTCCCGCGAGGGAGGCCGGCCCGTTCCGCGTGCGATGCCGCGTCAGGCGGTGAAGACGGTGTGCACCTCGCCGGCGTGCGCGCGCCCGTTCAGGCCCTCGAGCTCCAGGATCACGGCCGACCCGGCGACGACGGCGCCGAGATCGCGCACGAGCTCCTGCGCCGCGGTGAGCGTGCCGCCCGTGGCGAGCACGTCGTCGAGCAGCAGCACGCGGGCGCCGGGGGCGAGCACGTCGGGGCCCTCGATCGTGGCGGTGCCGTACTCGAGCGCGTACGAGACGGCGGCCGCCGGACGGGGCAGCTTGCCCGCCTTGCGGATCGGCAGCATCCCGACGCCCGTGAGGGCCGACACGTACCCGGCGAGCAGGAACCCGCGGGCCTCGATGCCCCCGACGATGTCGAACGAGCCGGCGAACGGCCGGATCAGCTCGTCCGCCACGGCACGCATCGCCGCGCCGTCGGCGAGCAGCGGCGAGATGTCGCGGAACATCACGCCGGGCTCGGGGTAGTCGGGGGTCACGGCGATCAGGGACTCGGCGCGCGCCAGTTCGGGGTTGGTCACCGCTCAAGCGTATCGGCGCCCCCTGCGCGCTCACCGCGATCGAGAATCCAACCCCGCGCCGAGAATGCATGCGCACCAGGATTGTCGGCGCGGGCGTGGATTCTCGCGGATCCGCCACGGGGGCCCGCCCCACGGTGCCCGCGGAGGCGTCGACCGTAGGCTGAGGGCATGCGTCTCACCGCGACAGCCGACGACCGCCTCTGGGTCCCCGTCACGGGCAGCATGGGCCTGCGCGGGCGCCGCCATCGCAAGGCCGCGATCCGCATGCTCGTCGACACCTCGCGCCGCCAGCTCGGCCTCGAGACCCCCTCCGGCCGGGTCGGCCCCTGGCTGATGAGCCAGTTCGTGCCCGTGCTCATGCGGCGCATGGAGGGCCGGATGCTCGCATGGGTGTGGCGCGAGGACCCCGAGCTGCTCGTCGCGACGGCGCAGCTGCAGGAGCTGACGCCCCAGGTGCGCGCGGCCAGGGCCATGATGCCCATGGAGTACGACGACGGCGAGCCGTTCCACAGCCCGCACCTGGGCGCGGGCGAGCGACTCGTGCTCGACCTGCCGCAGAGCGAGAACGCGCCACCGACCGTCACCTACACGTGGGACACCGGCACGCACCTCGTCACGCTCACGGCGATGAGCCCCGACCGCTCGCGCTTCGGCATCGTGCTCGGCGCCGTCGACGATCTCGCCCGCTCGCTGCGGCTGGTCGACGACGTGCAGCTGGGCGAGTCGAACGTGCTGCGCCTCGACCCGGCCTGAGTCGCCCGCGCCGAGCCCGCCCTGGCCCGCGCGCCCTGCGCGCCCGCGAAATGGCGAAGCCTCACAGCGTTTGTCAAGCCTCTCGTGGCGTTCCGCGCGCACCCCTAGCGTGAAGTCATCGGGCAACCCAGCCCGCACGAAAGGAGCTGACACATGAGCTTCATCGCTTTCATCATCCTCGGTCTCATCGCCGGTGCCATCGCGAAGGCGATCCTGCCCGGCGAGCAGGGCGGCGGATGGATCATGACGCTGATCCTCGGTGTCGTCGGCGCGCTCGTCGGCGGCTGGATCGGCACCGCCATCTTCGGCGTCGGACTCGAGGAGTTCTGGAGCCTGGAGAGCTGGCTGCTCGCGATCGGCGGTTCCATCGTGGTCCTGCTGATCTGGGGCCTCATCACCGGGAACCGGAGCAGGTCGCGCTCCTGACCCCCACGCACGAGAGCGGGCCGTCGCACATCCTCGGATGGCGGCGGCCCTTTCTCGTGCGCCGGTTCGATGCGGGCGCACACCCGACGCGGATCAGCCCGCTCAGCCGGCGAACCGGAACCAGACGGTGCCGAGCGGCGGCAGCGCCAGCTCGGTTTCGCCGCCCTCCGGCGCCTCGATGCGCCCGAGGTTGCCGACGCCCGATCCACCGTAGACGCCGGCGTCGGTGTTGAGCACCTCGTCCCACGCGCCCGCCTCGGGCAGGCGCAGGCGGTAGCGCTCGTGCGGCGTGGCCGAGAAGTTGCTCGCGCACACGAGGAGCGATCCGTCGCCGTCCCGGCGGGCGAAGGCGAGCACGTTGGCCGCCGCGTCGTCGGCGACGAGCCACTCGAAGCCCGCGGGGTCGGCGTCGCGCGCCCACAGCGCCGGCGTCTCGCGGTAGCGGGCGTTGAGGTCGCGCACCGTCTGCCGCACGCGGGCGTGATCGGGCAGGTCGAGCAGCCACCAGTCGAGCTCGCGCGACTCGGCCCACTCCGATTCCTGCCCGAACTCGCCGCCCATGAACAGCAGCTGCTTGCCGGGGTGGGCCCACATGAAGGCCAGGTACGCGCGCAGCGTGGCCAGTTCGCGCCACCGGTCCCCCGGCGCCTTGCGCAGCAGCGATCCCTTGCCGTGCACGACCTCGTCATGCGAGAGCGGCAGCACGTAGTTCTCGCTCCACGCGTAGGCGAGCGAGAACGTGATGTCGTGATGGTGGTGCACGCGGTGCACGGGATCGCGCCCGATGTAGGCGAGCGTGTCGTGCATCCACCCCATGTTCCACTTGAAGCCGAAGCCCAGCCCGCCCGTCGAGGTCGGCTTCGTCACCCCCGGCCACGCGGTGGACTCCTCGGCGATGGTCACGACGCCGGGCACGCGGCGGTAGACCGTGGCGTTCATCTCCTGCAGGAACTGCACGGCCTCGAGGTTCTCGCGACCGCCGTGCACGTTGGGCGTCCACTGCCCCGGCTCGCGCGCGTAGTCGAGGTAGAGCATCGACGCGACGCCGTCCACGCGCAGGCCGTCGGCGTGGAACTCCTCCAGCCAGTAGACGGCGTTGGCGTAGAGGAAGTTGCGCACGGGCGGGTTGCCGAAGTCGAAGATGTGCGAGCCCCACTGCGGGTGCCAGCCGCGCTGCGGATTCGGATCCTCGTACAGCGGCGCGCCGTCGAAGCGCGCGAGGGCCCACTCGTCGGTCGCGAAGTGGCCGGGAACCCAGTCCAGGATGACCCCCACGCCGGCCTGGTGCAGGCGGTCGATCAGCAGGCGCAGCCCGTCCGGATCGCCCAGTCGGCTGTCGGGCGCGTAGTAGCCGGTCACGTGATAGCCCCACGATCCGCCGAACGGATGCTGCATCACGGGCATGATCTCCACGTGGGTGAAGGCGAGATCGGTGACGTAGGCGACGAGCTCGTCGGCGAGCTGCGCGTAGGTGCGCTCGCGCCGCCACGACGCGAGGTGCACCTCGTAGATCGACATCGGGCGGTCGGTGTGGCCGCGGCCCGCCTCGGCCGCGCGGCGCGCGATCCACTCGGCGTCGCCCCATTCGTAGGACGAGTCGAAGACGACCGACGCCGTCAGCGGGGGCACCTCGGCGAACGACGCCATCGGATCGGCCTTCTCGTGCCAGTGGCCGTCGGCGCCGAGGATCTCGTACTTGTAGCGGGTGCCGGCGCCCACACCCGGCACGAACAGCTCCCAGATGCCGCTGGAGCCGAGCCGGCGCATGGGGTGCGCGCGGCCGTCCCAGTCGTTGAAGTCGGCCTTCACCCGCACGGCGCCGGCCCGCGGCGCCCACACGGCAAAAGCGGTGCCGGTCACATCGGGCGCCGCGCCCAGGCCGTCGAAGGTGCGCACGTGCGCGCCGAGCACATCCCACAGCCGCTCGTGGCGCCCCTCGCCGATGAGGTGGATGTCGACCTCGCCGAGCGTGGGCAGGAAGCGGTACGGATCGTCCCGCTCGTGCACGGCGGCATCCGGCCCCTCGCCGTACGTCGCGACCACCGTGTACGGCGGCACGTCGCCCTCGGCGAGCCCCGGCTCGCCTGGAATGACGCCCACCCACACCCCGCCCCACTCGTGCTGCAGCTCGATCTCGTGCCGGCCGTCCGGGAAGCGGCGCGTGGGCGGCGCGTGGTACCGCACCGCGACGGCCGTCGCGAGCGGCCGCAGCACGCGCACCGTCACGCCGCCCTCGTACGGGTGCGGCCCGAGCACGGCGTGCGGCTCGGGGTGCTCGGCGGCGGCGACGGCCGCGAGCACGTCGGTGTCGACGGGCAGGATCTCGGGTTCGGTCACGGCGCCGGCCTCACCGTGAGGATGTGCGCGACGTCGCCCGCGGGGTCGAGGCGCACGTAGGCGTCGGCGCCCCACACCCACTCCGATCCGGTCAGCTCGTCGTGCACGACGAAGCGCTCGGGCAGGCCGGCCGCGGCCAGGTCGAGGTGCACGGTCGTCTCGCGCGCGCCGTGCGGGTCGAGGTTGACCACGACGATCACGGTGTCGTCCCCGTGCGTCTTCGAGAAGCACAGGATGTGGTCGTCGTCCGTCGCGTGCACGACGAGGTTGCGCAGCAGCTGCAGCGCGGGGTGCGCGCGGCGCAGCTCGTTCAGCCGCGCGATGTACGGCGCGAGCGTGCGGCCCGAGGCCTCGGCGCCCGCCCAGTCGCGGATGCGGATCTGGTACTTCTCGCTGTCGAGGTACTCCTCGCTGCCGGGCCGCACGGCCACGTGCTCGAACAGCTCGTACCCGGCGTACATGCCCCACGACGGCGTTGCCATGGCCGCGAGCGTCGCCCGGATGGCGAACATCGCGGGCCCGCCGTACTGCAGCGTCTCGTGCAGGATGTCGGGGGTGTTCACCCAGAAGCTCGGGCGCAGGAGGTGGTCGGTCTCGCGCGAGACCTCGCGCAGGTAGTCCTCGATCTCGCCCTTCGCGACGCGCCACGTGAAGTACGTGTACGACTGGTGGAAGCCGACCGCGCCGAGCGTGCGCATCATGGCGGGGCGCGTGAACGCCTCGCTGAGGAAGATCACGTCCGGATCCGTCTCGCGGATGCGTCCCAGCAGCCGCTCCCAGAACACGACGGGCTTGGTGTGGGGGTTGTCGACGCGGAAGATCCGCACCCCGTGATCCATCCAGACCCGCAGCACTCGCTCCACCTCGGCGAGCACGCCCTCGAAATCGTCGTCGAAGTACAGCGGATAGATGTCCTGGTACTTCTTCGGCGGGTTCTCGGCGTACGCGATCGAGCCGTCGGCGCGGTGCCGGAAGAACTGCGGATGCGTCGTCACCCATGGGTGGTCGGGCGCGGCCTGCAGCGCGAGGTCGAGGGCGACCTCGATCCCCAGCCGCTTCGCCCGCGCGACGAAGCGGTCGAAGTCGGCGAAGGTGCCGAGGTCCGGGTGGATCGCGTCGTGCCCGCCGTGGCGCGACCCGATCGCCCACGGCGAGCCCGGATCGTCCGGGCCGGGCGTGAGGGTGTTGTTCGGCCCCTTGCGGTTGACCTCGCCGATCGGGTGGATCGGCGGGAGGTAGAGCACGTCGAACCCCATGGCCGCGACCCGGTCGAGGCTCTTGGCGGCCGTGCGGAACGTGCCGCTGACGACCTTCTTCGTCTTCCGGTCGACACGGGCGCCCTCGGAGCGCGGGAAGAACTCGTACCACGCGCCCGTGAGCGCCCGGCGCCGATCGGCGTAGAGCGGGTACGGGCCCTCGACCGTGACGAGGTCGCGCAGCGGGTGGTCCTCGAACAGCGCCCGCGTCTCGGGCCCGGTCAGCACCGCGAGCCGCGCCTCGGCCGGCCGGTCGGCGTCGGTCGCGGCGGCGAGCGCGGCCTTCAGCGCGGCGCGATCGGCCGGCGAGAGCCGCCCCTCGGCGCGGATGCGCTCGAGCAGCAGCCGCGCCTCGAGGAACATGAGGTCGACGTCGACGCCGGCGGGGATCTTCAGCGCCGCGTCGTGCGTCCAGGTGGCCAGCGGATCGGAGAACGCCCGCACCTCGAAGGACCACTCGCCCTGCTCGTCCGGGGTCAGCCAGGCCTCGTAGCGGTCGGTGCCCGTCGCGATCTCGCGCATGCGCACGGGCGGTCGGCGCACGCCGTCCGGCCCGATGAGCACGGCCTCCGCGCCGAGCTGGTCGTGCCCCTCGCGGAACACCGTGGCGCGCACGGGGAGGGGCTCCCCCACCGCCGCCTTCGCGGGCCGCGCGCCCCCGTGGACGACCGGATGGACCTCGATCACGGGGATGCGTCCGACCATGGCACCAACTTCCCACATCGGTTCCGCGGCGGCCACCTTCTTGCGCCGCGCGTTCACGACGGTGTAACCCGCGGCCGCCCGTCGCGGGGCTACGGTGGGCGCATGCGCGCGATCCGCCGATTCACCGTCCGGCCCGTCCTGCCCGAGCCGCTCACGGCGCTCGGCGAGCTCGCGGGCAACCTGCGCTGGAGCTGGCACCACGAGACGCAGGACGTGTTCGCGCACGTCGACGCCGAGCTGTGGGGCCGCACGCAGGATCCGGTGGAGGTGCTCGGGGGCGTCGATCCCGCCCGGCTGGAGCAGCTGGCGCATGACGACGGGTTCCTGGAGCGGCTCGCCCGCGTGCGGGACGACCTGCGCGCCTACCTGGCGGACGACCACTGGTATCAGCGAGACCTCGGCGACGGCCCGCGCGCGATCGCGTACTTCTCGCCCGAGTTCGGCATCGCCGCGGCGCTCCCGCAGTACTCGGGCGGCCTCGGGATCCTCGCGGGCGACCACCTGAAGGCGGCGAGCGACCTGGGCGTGCCGATCATCGGCGTCGGGCTGCTGTACCGGCACGGCTACTTCACGCAGGCGCTCTCGCGCGAGGGGTGGCAGCAGGAGTCGTATCCGCTGCTCGATCCGGATGAGCTGCCGATCAGCCCCCTGCGGGAGGCGGACGGCTCGATCGCCACGGTCTCGCTCGCCATGCCCGGCGGGCCCGACCTGCGCGCGCGGATCTGGGTCGCCCGGGTCGGACGGGTGCCGCTGCTGATGCTCGACACCGACGTCGACGGCAACCCGCAGAACTACGCCGACATCACGGACCGGCTGTACGGCGGGGGCGGCGAGCACCGGCTGCGGCAGGAGCTGCTGCTCGGCGTCGGCGGCGTGCGGGCACTCCGCGCCTACTGCCGGATCACGGGCGCCGCGGAGCCCGAGGTCTATCACACCAACGAGGGCCACGCCGGGTTCCAGGGCCTCGAGCGGATCCGCGAGCTGACGGTGGGGGACGGCGCCCCGGGCCTCGCGTTCGACGACGCGCTGGAGATGTCGCGCGCGTCGACGGTGTTCACGACCCACACGCCGGTGCCCGCCGGCATCGATCGGTTCCCCCGCTCGCTCATCGAGCAGTACTTCGCCACCGACGGCGGCGTGCTCCCGGGCGTGCCGACGGATCGGGTGCTCGCACTCGGCGCCGAGGACTACGAGGGCGGCGACCCCGGCGTCTTCAACATGGCCGTCATGGGCTTCCGGCTCGGCCAGCGCGCCAACGGGGTCTCGACCCTGCACGGCCACGTCAGCCGCGAGATGTTCAACGGCCTGTGGCCGGACTTCGACGAGGCCGAGGTGCCGATCGGGTCGATCACGAACGGCGTCCACGCGCGCACGTGGGTGGCGCGCGAGTTCCTCGACATGTTCGACGAGTCCGGCGCCGACCTCGATGGCGAGGAGGGCGCGCTCACGCGGGCGTTCAACGAGATCGGCTTCGAGCGCATCTGGGCGGCCAAGCACCGCATGCGCGAGCGCCTCGTGATCGACGCGCGGCAGCGGCTGCGCGCGTCGTGGCTGCACCGCGGCGCTGTCGACGCCGAGCTCACCTGGATCGACGACGCCCTCTCGCCCGACGTGCTCACGATCGGCTTCGCCCGGCGAGTCCCCTCGTACAAGCGCCTGACGCTCATGCTGCGCGACCCCGAGCGGCTGAAGGCCCTGCTGCTCGACCCGGAGCGGCCGATCCAGCTCGTCATCGCGGGCAAGTCCCACCCGGCCGACGACGGCGGCAAGGCCCTCATCCAGCAGCTGGTGCGCTTCGCCGACGACCCCGAGGTGCGCCACCGCATCGTCTTCCTGCCGGACTACGAGATCCAGATGGCACAGGCGCTGTACCCCGGCTGCGACGTGTGGCTGAACAATCCGCTGCGCCCCTACGAGGCCTGCGGCACGAGCGGCATGAAGGCGGCCCTGAACGGCGGCCTGAACCTGTCGATCCTCGACGGCTGGTGGGACGAGTGGTTCGACGGCGAGAACGGCTGGGCGATCCCCTCGGCCGACGGCGTGGACGACCCCAATCACCGCGACGACCTCGAGGCGGCCGCGCTGTACGAGCTGCTCGAGCGCGAGATCACCCCGAGGTTCTACGACCGCGACGGCGCCGCCATCCCCGTGCGGTGGATGGAGATGATGCGGCACACCCTCGAGTCGCTCGGCCCCAAGGTGCTCGCCTCGCGGATGGTGCGTGACTACGTCAACGCGCTCTACACCCCGGCCGCGCGCAATGCGCGGGCGCTCGGCGCAGACTACGCGGGCGCGATCGAGCTCGCGGCGTGGAAGGGCCGCGTCCGTGCGGCCTGGCCGGGCGTGCGCGTGGAGCACGTGGAGTCCAGCGGCGTCGACGAGGTGGCCGAGGTGGGCGCCACCCTGCGCGTGCGCGCCGACGTCGCGCTGGGCGATCTCACCCCCGACGACGTGCAGGTCCAGCTCATCCACGGCCGGGCCGAGGGCGACGATCAGCTGACGTCGCTGCGGGTGGTTCCGCTCACGCTCGGCGAGCGCTTCGAGGGCTCCCGCGCGGCATTCACGGGCGAGGTCGTGCTGGACCGTGCGGGCCCGTTCGGCTACACCGTGCGGATCGTGCCGGTCCACCCGCTCCTCGCCACGACGACCGAGCTGGGGCTCGCGGCGCTCGCGTAGGGGGCGTGCTCGGTCCGCGACGCTGGCCGGGGGCTCAGTCCGAGCCGTCCTCGAGCGACTGCATCACGACGATCGAACGCGGGCCGACGGGGATCGCCTCGCCGGCGTGGCACACCGTGCCCTCGGCGACCTCCGGATCGGTGGAGAGCACCACCCGGAAGGCCGGCTCCCACTGCTGCGGCATGATGCGCGCATCGATCGCCTCGGCGCCGGAGTTGAACCAGATCAGGAACGACGCGTCGGTGAGCTGCTCGCCGTGCGGCCCGGGCTCGCGCAGCGGCCGGCCCGAGACGTACATGCCGATCGCCCGCTGCGATCCGTTCCCCCAGTCCTCGTCGGTCATCACGCGCCCGTCGGGGTGCGACCAGGCGAGATCCAGCGGTCCGCCGACGATCGTGGGCTGGCCCTCGAACCAGTGCCGCTGCCGCAGCGCGGGGTGCTCGCGGCGCAGGCGCAGCGCGGCCTTGGTGAACTCGTAGACGTCGAGCCAAGCATTGTCGGCGCTCCAGTCCACCCACGAGATCTCGTTGTCCTGGCAGTAGGCGTTGTTGTTCCCGCCCTGCGTGCGCCCTCGCTCGTCGCCCGCCGTGATCATCGGCACGCCGTTCGACAGGCACAGCGTCACCATCAGGTTCGCCGCCTGCCGCCGCCGCACGGCGACGATCCCCTCGTCGTCCGTCTCGCCCTCCACGCCGTAGTTGCGCGAGCGGTTGTTGTCGGTGCCGTCGCGGTTGTCCTCGCCGTTGGCCTCGTTGTGCTTGTGCTCGTACGTGACGAGGTCGCGCACCGTGAAGCCGTCGTGCGCCGTGATGAAGTTGACCGAGTTCGACGCCGAGCGGCCGTCGTCCGCGTACAGGTCGCTCGATCCGGCCAGCCGCGTGGCCACGTTGCGGATCGTGCCCTGCCCGCGCCACCAGTCCCGGATCGTGTCGCGGTACTGGTCGTTCCACTCCGCCCACGGCGACGGCATCTGCCCCACCAGGTAGCCGTCCATCGACACGTCCCACGGCTCGGCGATGAGCTTGACGTGCCGCAGAATCGGATCCTGATCGATCGCGATGAGCAGCGCGCACGCGAAGTCGACGTCGTAGCCCGTGCGGGTGAGCGCGCTCATGAGGTCGAAGCGGAAGCCGTCGACGTGCATCTCGGTGACCCAGTAGCGCAGCGAGTCGAGGATGAGCTGCAGCGCGAGCGGGTTCCACGCGTCGACCGTGTTGCCGCAGCCGGTGACGTCCCAGTAGGTGTCGTCGAAGGCGCCCTCCTCCTCGGGGATGACGCGCTTGTAGAAGCCCCGGTCGTCCAGGCCGCGGAACGACAGCGTCGGGCCGTCCGGCCCCGCCTCGGCGGTGTGGTTGTAGACGACGTCGAGGATGACCTCGATGCCGGCCCGGTGCAGCTCCTTGACCATGCCCTTGAACTCGGTCACCTGGCCGCCGCGGTCCCCCGCCGAGCTGTACGACGCGTCGGGCGCGAAGTACGAGATCGTGTTGTAGCCCCAGTAGTTGCTCAGGCCGCGCTCGAGCAGCGCGGGCTCGGAGAAGAACTGCTGCACGGGCAACAGCTCGACGGCGGTCACGCCGAGGTCGCGCAGGTACTCGATGACGGCCGGCTGCGCGAGGCCCGCGTACGTGCCCCGCAGCGGCTCGGGCACGCGGTCGTGCAGCTTCGTGAAGCCCTTCACGTGCAGCTCGTAGATGACGGTCTCGCGCCACCGGGTGCCGAGCAGCTCGTCGCCCTCCCAGTCGAACGACGGATCGACGACGGCGCTGCGGGCCGTGTAGGCCGACGAGTCGGTGTCGTCGCGCGCGGCCGGATCGTCCTCGCGGGCGCCGAAGATCGGCTGCTCGGCGAGGATCGTGCCGCTCGTGGCGAGCCCGTACGGGTCGAGCAGCAGCTTGTGCGGGTTGAAGCGGTACCCGTTCTCCGGATCCCACGGCCCGTCCACGCGGTAGCCGTACCGCTGCCCCGGCGCGACGTCGGGCAGCGCCCCGTGCCAGATGCCGAGGGTCTGCTCGGTGAGCTCGTGCCGCGTCTCGCGGTCGGCGTCGTCGAACAGGCACAGGTCGACGCGCGTGGCGTTGGGCGCGTAGACGGCGAAGTTCGTGCTCTCGGGCGTCCACGTGGCCCCGAGCGGCCATTCCCGCCCCGGCCAGACGGCGGCGGTCTCTCCGAGGCGTGTCCACAGCTGGGGGCTCATGCCCCCCATGATGCCCCGGCTCAGCGGATTGCCGCGCAGGTGCCCGGGGCGGGTCGGCACCGGGCGCGCTACTGCGGCGGGGGCGGCGTCCAGAGCATGAGCTCGGCGCGGCGGCGCACGCGCGTGCCGGCCTTCACCGTGATGACCGGTCCGCCCGGCGCCGCCGCGAACACGCGCGCGCCGGGGCGCGAGGCCAGCTCGGCCTCCAGCCGGTCCTCGAGGTCGCGCACGCGGCGGCGCAGGTCGCGCACCTCGTCCTCGAGGTCGAGCACGCGGGCGATCGCGGCGAGGCTCATCCCCTCGCCCGAGAGCCGGGCGACCTCGCGCAGCTGCGCGATGTCGCGCGCCGAGTAGCGCCGCGATCCGCCCCGCGTGCGCCCCGGCACCACCAGGCCGATGCGGTCGTACTGCCGCAGCGTCTGCGGGTGCATGCCGGCCAGCTCGGCGGCGACGGCGATGGCGAAGACCGGTGCGTCCTCGTCGATGTCGTACGCGTCGCTCATCCGTCCCCCTCCTCGCTCATCCTGCCGCCCTCATCCCCGATCCATCGTCAGCCCCGTGCCCGCGCGAGCAGATCGTCGCGCGGGTTCTCGCGCGGACCGACCTCGTGGAAGCGCTCGAGCGCCTCGCGCTGCGCCTCGGAGAGGTGCCCGGGAACGACCACCTGCACCTCGGCCAGCAGGTCGCCCGTGCCCTTCTTCGACGCGATGCCCCGGCCCTTCACGCGCAGCACGCGGCCCGACGGCGTGCCCGGCGTGACACGCAGCCGCACGGCGTCGCCCTCGAGGGTGGGCACCTCGATCGTGGCGCCGAGCGCCGCCTCCGTGAAGGTGATGGGAACGGTCACCCGCAGGTTCAGGCCCTCGCGCGTGAAGACCGGATGCGGGCGCACCGCGACCTCCACGACGATGTCGCCGTTCTCGCCGCCGTCCGGCGACGGGCGGCCGCGGCCGCGCAGGCGGATCTTCTGCCCGTCGGCCACGCCGGCGGGGATCTTGATCTTGAACGGCTTGCCGTCCTCGCTCTGCAGCGTCACGGTCTCGCCCTTCGCCGCCGTGACGAAGTCGATCGTCGTGCGGGCGCGCAGATCCTGCCCCTTGGTGGGGCCGCCGAATCCCTGGAAGCCGCCGGTCGGCTGGCCGAAGCGGCCGGAGCCGAAGCCGGTGCCGCGGCCCTGGTTGAACATCGTGAAGATGTCGTCGAAGTCGGCCGCCGATCCGCGATTCGTCGTGAACCGGCTGAAGACGTCCTCGAAGCCGCCCGCACCCGATCCGCCCGCCGTGAAGCGCGCGCCGGATCCCATGGCGCGGATCTCGTCGTACTCGCGGCGCTGCTCCGCGTCGGAGAGCACCGAGTACGCCTCGCTGATCTCCTTGAACTTCGCCTCGGCCGCCGCGTCGCCCGGATTGGAGTCCGGGTGGTACTGGCGCGCGAGCTTGCGGTACGTCTTCTTGAGCTCGGCGTCGGAGACGTCCTTCGAGACCCCCAGGACCTTGTAGAAGTCCTTGTCGAACCAGTCCTGACTGGCCATGCGTCTCCCGCCTTACTCCGCCGGCACGGCGACCACGACCTTCGCCGGCCGCAGCTCCACGTCGCCCAGGCGATAGCCCACCTCGACCACCTCGAGGATGGTCGACTCGGTCGTGCCCGGCACGGGCTGCTGGAACACGGCCTCGTGCTGCTGCGGGTCGAACACGTCGCCCGCCGCGCCGTAGGTCATCAGTCCCATGCGCTCCGCCACGCCGCGCATCTTCTCGGCCACGAGCGCGAACGCGCTGCCCTCCTCGAGGTCGCCGTGCTTGGCGGCGCGGTCGAGGTCGTCGAGCACGGGGAGCAGACTCTTGGCGACCCAGCCCTTGGCCCGGTCGATCTCGAGCTGGCGCTGCTCCTCCGTGCGGCGACGGTAGTTGGCGTACTCCGCCTGCAGGCGCTTGAGGTCGTGCTGCAGCTGCGTCTCGTAGTCGCTGCGCTCGGCCTCGGCCGCCTCGTCGGTCTGCGCGGCGCCGAGGATGTCGTCCACCGTCAGCGACTCGTCTCCCTCGGCAGGCTCGCCCGTCGGGGCGCCCTGGTCCGCAGGGGCACCCTCGGCGCTCTGGTCCGCCTGCGCGTCGGGGCCGGAAGCGCTCGCCTCCGGCCCCTCGGCGCCAGGCTGGACCTCGTCGTTCTCGTCGAAGTCCTTGTCCGCCATGGTTACTTCTTCTCGTCCTCGTCGTCGACGACCTCGGCGTCGATGACATCCTCATCCGACTCGCCGCCGGCCTGCTCGCCGGCCGGCGCGCCCTCCGAGGACGCCGCGGCGGCGTCCGCCTGCGACTGCGCGTAGATCGCCTCGCCCAGCTTGGCCTGGCTCTCATTCAGCTTGTCGAACGCCGTCTTCACGGCGTCGTCGTCGTCACCGGCGAGCGCCGTCTTGAGCGCGTCGACGTCGGCCTGCACCGACTCCTTCACGTCGGCCGGCAGCTTGTCGTCGTTCTCCTTGATGAGCTTCTCGATGGAGTACGACAGCGTCTCGGCCTGGTTGCGGACCTCGGCGGCCTCGCGGCGCTTCTTGTCCTCGGCCGCGTGCTCCTCGGCCTCGCGCACCATGCGCTCGATGTCCTCCTTGGGCAGCGACGAGCCGCCCGTGATGGTCATCGACTGCTCCTTGCCGGTGCCCTTGTCCTTCGCCGAGACGTGCACGATGCCATTGGCGTCGATGTCGAAGGTGACCTCGACCTGCGGGATGCCGCGCGGTGCCGGGGCGATGCCGGTCAGCTCGAAGGTGCCGAGCGGCTTGTTGTCGCGCGTGAACTCGCGCTCGCCCTGGAACACCTGGATCGCGACCGACGGCTGGTTGTCGTCGGCGGTCGTGAACGTCTCGCTGCGCTTGGTCGGGATGGCCGTGTTGCGCTCGATGAGCTTCGTCATGATGCCGCCCTTGGTCTCGATGCCGAGGCTCAGGGGGGTCACGTCGATGAGCAGCACGTCCTTGCGCTCGCCCTTGAGGACGCCGGCCTGCAGGGCGGCGCCGACGGCGACGACCTCGTCCGGGTTCACGCCCTTGTTGGGCTCCTTGCCGGCCTCGCGCTGCACGAGCTCGCTCACGGCGGGCATGCGGGTCGATCCGCCGACGAGCACGACGTGCGCGATGTCCGACACCTTGATGCCGGCCTCGCGGATGACGTCGTCGAACGGCTTCTTCGTGCGCTCGAGGAGGTCCTTCGTGAGATCCTCGAACTTCGCACGCGTGATCGTCTCCGACAGCGAGACGGGGCCGTTCTCGGTGAGCGAGAGGTAGGGCAGGTTGATGCTCGTCGAGGTCGAGCTCGAGAGCTCCTTCTTCGCCTGCTCCGCGGCCTCCTTGAGGCGCTGCAGCGCGATCTTGTCGCCCGAGACGTCGACGCCGGTCGAGTCCTTGAACTGCTTGATCAGGAAGTCGACGATGCGCTGGTCCCAGTCGTCGCCACCGAGGCGGTTGTCACCGGCCGTGGCGCGCACCTGGATGGTCGAGAAGTCGTCGTCCTTGCCCACCTCGAGCAGCGAGACGTCGAAGGTACCGCCACCGAGGTCGAAGACGAGGATGAGCTCGTCCTCCTTGCCCTTGTCGAGGCCGTAGGCCAGGGCGGCGGCGGTGGGCTCGTTGATGATGCGGAGCACGTTGAGGCCCGCGATCTCGCCGGCCTCCTTGGTGGCCTGGCGCTCGGCGTCGTTGAAGTACGCCGGCACCGTGATGACGGCGTCGGTGACGGTGTCGCCCAGGTACTGCTCGGCGTCGCGCTTGAGCTTCATGAGGATGCGCGCGCTGATCTCCTGCGGCGTGTACGCCTTGCCGTCGATCGCCTGCGTCTTCCAGTCGGTGCCCATGTGGCGCTTGACCGACGCGATCGTGCGGTCGACGTTGGTCACGGCCTGGCGCTTGGCGGTCTCGCCGACCAGCACCTCGCCGTCCTTCGTGAACGCGACCACCGAGGGGGTGGTGCGGAAGCCCTCGGCGTTGGCGATGACCTTCGGCTCGCCACCCTCGAGGACCGCGACGACCGAGTTGGTCGTTCCGAGGTCGATGCCCACAGCGCGTGCCATGTTGTCTCCTTTGTGTTGCCGCCTTGAGGAAGTCCTCGCACGGATCTGAGTCGTGCTGACTCAAGGATAGATCGGCGCCACGAGGGGCGTCAAATGAAGTTGATATGAATCAGCTCAACTTTTGCGAGCGGGCAGGATGGGACGGTGACGTCGATCCTCCACCCGCCCGTCGGCACCGCGCTGCAGATCGTCGCGGCCCTGCGGGAGCGAGGGCTCCCGGTCGCGGTCGGCGGATCCGCACTGCTGGCCTCGCTGGGCCTCGTGGATCGCGTGCGCGACTGGGACATCACATGCGAGGGCGACGCGGACGAGGTGGCGGCCGCCCTCGGCGCGCTCGGGCTCGCGTGGTCGGCGCCGGCGAGCGCGGGCCGCCCATTCGCCACGCGCGCCCGCTTCGTCGTCGACGCGGGCGACCACGAGCTCGACGTGCTCGTGGGCTTCGCGGCGTGGGACGGCGACACACTCGTCCCCTTCCCCGTCCGCCGGACCGGCGAATGGCTGGGCCTGCCCATCGCCGACCCGCAGGTGTGGGCGCAGGCGTACCGCCTCATCGGCCGCCCCGAGCGCGCGGCGCTGCTGGCCGGGCCATCCTCCGCCGAACCCGCACCCGCTCCACCAACCCGCGCGCGATCCGGCGCGGGCTCGGCGAACGAGGGCGGGTTCGCGGGCTGACCCCCGGGGGTCACGCGGCGCTAGGGTGAGCGCCATGCGCACGGCACCAACCGTTCACCTGACGTCCCTACGGTCGCTCGCATGAGCGACCCGACAACGCGCCCCGACGACCTGCCCGCCACCGCCGACAGCGGCGCGATCGGCGTGATGGGCCTCGACCTGCGCGAGGGCAAGACGGCTCCGAAGAGGCAGATCTACTCGTGGGCGCTGTGGGACTGGGCGACGCAGCCCTTCAACACCGTCGTGCTCACGTTCATCTTCGCGTCGATGTATCTGACCACCGACGTGTTCCTGCCCGCCGACGTCCAGGCGCTGGCCGAGAACGATCCTGTCCGCGAGCGCGCGGTCGACGGCCTCGCATCGGGCTTCGGTCTCGCCGGCACGATCGCCGGCCTGCTCATCCTCGCGATCGCGCCGGTGCTCGGCCAGCGCGCCGACGCGGCGGGGCGGCAGAAGCTGTGGCTCGGGATCGGCACGGGCGCCCTCGTGGCCTGCATGCTCGGCCTCTGGTTCGTCGAGCCGACGCCGACCCTGTTCTGGCTCGGGGTGGCGCTCATCGCCGCCGGGCAGGTGTTCGGCGAGATCGCGGCCGTGAGCTCCAACGCCATGCTCATCGGCATCGCGAACCAGAAGACGATCGGCCGCGTCTCGGGCCTGGGCTGGGGCTTCGGCTACCTCGGCGGCATCGTCGCGCTCGTGCTCGTCATCGTCTTCTACATGTCCGACTGGTTCGGACTGCCGGAGGACACGGGTCTGCCGTTCCGGATCATCGCCGTCGGCTGCGCCGTGTGGGCCATCGTCTTCTCGATCCCGATCTTCCGCAACGTGCCGGAGCCGTCGCTCGGCCGCCCCGAGCGCAAGGTCGGGTTCTTCGCGTCGTACCGACTGCTGGTGCAGGACATCGTGGCACTGTTCAAGAGCCCGGAGACGCGCCACACAGGATGGTTCCTGCTCTCCAGCGCCGTCTTCCGCGACGGCCTGGGCGGCGTCTTCGCCTTCGGCGCGATCATCGGGCAGGTCGTGTTCGGCTTCGAGTTCCTGCAGATGGTGATCTTCGGCGTCGCCGCCAACC
Source organism: Microbacterium sp. NPDC003461 (assembly GCF_053588335.1). Lineage (NCBI taxonomy): Bacteria > Bacillati > Actinomycetota > Actinomycetes > Micrococcales > Microbacteriaceae > Microbacterium > Microbacterium sp. NPDC003461. Next base: position 21,652 of record NZ_JBSFPT010000035.1, read on the forward strand.
TCATCGCCGGCGTCTCGACGATCCTCGCCGGCCCGCTCGACGACCGCTTCGGCGCCAAGCGCGTCATCATCGCGGCGCTCGGATCCATGACGGTCGCGGGCCTGGCGGTGTTCTTCCTCGTGGATCTGGGGCCGGTGGTGTTCTGGATCGGCGGCCTCGCGCTCTGCGCGTTCGTGGGCCCGGCGCAGGCCGCGTCGCGCTCGTTCCTCGCGCGCGTGACGCCCGCGGGGCGCGAGGGCGAGATCTTCGGCCTCTACGCGACGACGGGCCGCGCCTCGAGCTGGATGGCCGCGGGCGCGTGGACGGTCGTCGTCGCCGCCTTCGGATCGACCTACGGCATCCTCGCGATCGTCGGCGTCATCCTCGTCGGCCTGCTGCTGCTCCTGCCGGTCAAGCAGCTGCGCTGACCCGGGCCCTTCTTCCCGCGAGACAGCATTCGCGCGCCGAGACAGCGTCCTCACGCCGCTGTCTCGGCCACCGACTACGCCGACTTCCTGCATCAGCGCCTCGAGATCAACTACTACGCGTCGTGCTGCCTCGTGCCCGAGACGGCGGCGGTCTCCTT
>NZ_JBSFPT010000036.1:0-21936 GCF_053588335.1 Microbacterium sp. NPDC003461
GGGGGCGCGCGCCCCGCGCCCCCCCCCGCCGCCATGTCGGTGAGGCTCGCCTGGATCTCGTCCAGATCGGCTTCGGTCGCCTTCTCGCACGCGAGTTCAACCAGGCGCAGCTCCAGCGTCGCGCGCACCTCGCTGATCTCATGCGGCCCGAGCAGTTGCTGCGATTGCGCCCCGCTCAGATAGAGCTGCAGGCTCTCAGACACGCGCGAGGAGCTCACATGCGCGACGCGGGCGCCTCGGCCGGAGCGCACCTCGACGACGCCCTTGGCCTCCAGGCCGCGGACTGCCTCGCGGATCACGGTGCGCGAGACGCCGAATTGATCGGAGAGCTCCCGCTCGGAGGGAAGCCAGTCGCCCGGTGCGAAGCCGCCCGACGCGATCGTCGCCAGCATGCTCTCGGTCACCCGCGAGGCCAGGGACGGCTCGCGCTGCAGCTGAGTGAACTCCATCGGTCCTCCTGTTTTTCTTCGGACGCGCCTCCATTCTCGCAGGTGGCGGCTTTCCTCCGACGACGTTGTGTTACGACATTCGGCCTGGCTATAGTGTGGCATACCAGAGACCAAGCGTGTCTCTATCGAGTCAAGGAGGCCTCGTGTCCCGCACACGCACCCTCGCTGCCGGCGTCGCCGTCGCAGCGTTCACCGCACTGGCACTGTCCGGCTGCGCCACCACCGGAGGTGGCGGCGGGGACACGGGATCCACAGAGAAGCCGGCCATCGATGTCGGCGTCTCTCTGGAGGGCAAGACGATCTGTTTCGGGTTCTCGGGAAGCGAGACCGAGTTCTGGGCGGCGGGCATCGCTGCGATCTCAGACTCGCTCGAAGCCGCGGACGCCCGGGTGATCGAGCACAACTCGAACGAAGACCCGAACAAGCAGCTGGAGCAGATGAACGACTGCATCACCCAGGGAGTCGACGGGATCATCATCATCCCGGAGGACGGATCGAGCGCCGACACGATCATCGCCGAGGCGAACAAGGCCGACATCCCGATCGGCGTGTTCAACCGTCCGCCGGCATCCGAGGACGGCGCAGCCATCGTGGCCGTCGCCGACAACCGTGGCGTATCCGCGGCGACGATGGAGCACATGGTCACCGAGGCTGAGGCGCTCGGACTCGACCGGAAGATCCGCTCCGTCATCATGGTCGGCAATCTGAGCGACCAGAACGCCGTCGAGCGCCGCAACGGCTTCTACGACGTCGTCGACGCGAACCCGGACCTCTTCGAGGAGCCGATCGAGGTGCAGACGAACTGGGACGCCGCGACCGGCCAGGCGAATCTCGAGGCCGCGATGCAGGCGAATCCCGAGATCGATCTGCTCTTCACCTCGTCTGACTTCCTCTACCCGCAGATCCGCTCCGTGCTGGAGCCGCTCGGTCTCTGGAAGGCCGCCGGCGAGGACGGGCACGTGATCATGGGCGGCATCGACGGTGACAACCGCGCCTGCAACCTGCTCAAGGATGGGTTCGTCGACGCCACCGGCGTGCAGGACCTCTTCACGGAGGCGGAATCCCTGCTGACCGCGCTCGCCGAAGCGATAGACGCCGGCGAGACCGACGCGGACGAGTTGCTGCTCGACCCCGGTTTCGCGCTCACCCAGGACAACGTCGGCGAGAAGGAGAAGGACACCTGGGGCTGCGTGATCACGCCCCCGAACTCCTGATCGTCCCCGGTGCGGCGCGCCCACGGCGCGCCGCACCCCGCCCCTGCCCGTCACCCGTCGGAGGAACCACGTGTCCACCACTCAGAAGACCGCCCCACCCGTCGCGGCACCCGAAGGCGCCCGCCGTGGCGACGGGCTGCGCCGCTTCCTCGCCGGTGAGGGCTTCGTCCTCGCCCTGATCGTCGTCTACGTCGTCGCCGTCTCGCCGTTCGCCAACGGCCTGCTCAGCGAGCGCAACGCCGTGAACGTGCTCTCGAACCTGTGGCCGCTCGCGATCATCGTCATCGGCCAGTCGTTCGTGCTCATCCTCGGCGGCATCGACCTCTCGCAGACCGCCGTCATCAGCGTCGCGAACACCTTCGGCGCCCTGTTCATCGCTCAGGCGTTCACCCCGACGCTCTTCTCCGACACCGTCTTCTGGGGCAGCGTGATCGGCGAGGACGGGGGAGTGCTGTCGGATGCCGGTCTCGGCGGCGTCGTACTCGCCATCGCCCTCACGGTCGCCGCGGGATGCCTCATCGGTCTGCTGAACGGCTGGGCGGTCGCAGTGCTGAAGATGCCGCCGTTCATGGTGACCCTCGGCACGATGCTGCTGTTCGGCGCGGTGGCGATCTGGATGACCCGCAGCGAGAACGTCACCGGGCTCCCCGAGGAGTACGCGGCGATCGGCAGCACGCAGGGCGGGGGCCTGTCGTCGTTCCTCACCCTGTCGATGGTGATCGCCGTCGTCGTCGCGATCGGCGCGCACTACGTGCTCTCGAGCACCACCTACGGTGCCTGGCTGTACGCCGCGGGCACGAACCGGCGCACGGCGATCGTCTCCGGCGTGCCGCACACCCGCATGGTCGTGTCGGCGTACGTCATCAGCGCGGGCCTGGCGGCCCTGGGCAGCGTGCTCTACTCGTCGCGCCTCGGCGCCGGTCGCCCGACCCTCGGCGACGACATGCTGCTCGACGTCATCGGCGCCGCGATCATCGGCGGCATCTCGCTGTTCGGCGGCAAGGGCAGCGTGCTCGGCGCCTTCCTCGGGGCGCTGTTCTTCGTGATCCTCAGCAACAGCCTCAATCTCATGAACCTGCCGTTCCACGTGGTCTGGGTCGTGAAGGGCCTCGTCATCGTGGCCGCCGCCCTGCTCGACGTGGGGCGCAACCGTCTGATCGGAGGCCGACGATGACCTCGTCTCCCCGCCTGGAGCTGCACGGCATCTCGCACAGCTTCTTCGGCATGCCCGTGAACCGCGACATCTCGCTGCGCGTCGAACCCGGCGAGGTGCTCGGGCTCGTCGGCGAGAACGGCGCCGGCAAGTCGACGCTGATGAACATCGTCGGCGGCGTGCTCGTGCCCGACGAGGGGCGGATGCTCGTCGACGGCGAGCCTTACGCGCCGAAGTCGACCGGCGAGGCGCGGGCACGCGGGATCGCCCACGTGCACCAGGAGCTGAACCTGTTCTCGCAGCTCTCGGTCATGGACAACGTCTTCCTGACCGCCTACCCGCGGCGCTGGGGCGTGTTCACCGATCGACGTAAGGCGCGTCGCGCCACGGCCGACGCCCTCGCCCAGCTCGAGCTGCCGTTCTCGCCGTCGACGATCGTTGAGCAGCTGAGCCCCGGCCACCGACAGATGCTCGAGATCGTCAAGGGCACCCTCGGCGGCCCCGGCCTCATCATCCTCGACGAGCCGACGACGTCTCTTACCAGCCGCGAGACGCAGCTGCTGTTCGGGCTCATCGAGCGGCTCACCGCCCAGGGCACTTCCTTCATCTACGTCTCGCACATCCTCGACGACGTGAAGCGGCTCTCCGACCGCATCGCGGTCATGCGCGACGGCGCACTGATCGACGTGCGGGCGGAGGCCGATCTGCCGGTGCGCGAGCTCATCACGCTCATGGTGGGGCGTCCGCTCGACAGTCTGTATCCGGAGCGCGCGGGTCACACGCCGGTCGACCCCGGCGCGCCGCCCGCGCTGCGGCTCGACGACGTCTCGGCGACCGGCCTGGTCGACGATGCTTCGCTCACCGTCGAACGCGGCGAGGTCGTCGGCGTGTTCGGTCTGATGGGGGCGGGGCGCACCGAGCTCGCTCGTGTGATCGCCGGGCTCGACACCGCCGACAGCGGCCGCATCGAGGTGGCCGGCACCGACGTGACGCGGCTGTCGCCGCGCGCCCGCATCGCGGCCGGTCTGGCCTTCGTCACCGAGGACCGCCGGGGCGAGGGGCTGCTGATGGAGTTCCCCGTCGTCACCAATGCGGCGCTGCCCTCGCTCGCCCGATGGAGCGGGGGAGTGCTGGCGCCGCTGCGCCGCCGCGCCCTCCGCACGCGCGTGCAGGCGGTGACGGATGCTCTGCGCCTCAAGTCGGCCGACCTCACCCGCTCGCCCGTGCAAGCGCTCTCCGGCGGGAACCAGCAGAAGGTCGTGCTGGCGAAGTGGCTGCTCACGGAACCCGACCTGCTCATCCTCGACGAGCCGACGCGCGGCGTCGACGTCGGCGCGCAGTACGAGGTCTACCGCACGGCGCTGGAGCGCGCCGACGCGGGCACCGGCATCCTCGTCATCTCGTCGGAGCTGCCGGAACTGCTCGGCATCGCCGACCGCATCGTCGTCATGCGCCTCGGGCGCATCGTCGCCGAATTTCCCCGGGCGCAGTTCGACGCCCGCATCATCCTCGGCGCCGCGTTCGGCGAGCGACCGGACGAGGTCGCCGCGGGCGAGGCGGCATCCATCCAGATCCAGGGAGGCGTCTGACATGTCGCGCATCAAGGACCTCGCACTGCAGAACGTGCCGGTCATCCTGCTGGTCGTCGTGTTCCTGGCGTTCGCCGCCGTGGACCCGCGCTTCCTGTCGGGCGACACCATCACCCTCATCCTGCGGCAGTCGGCGTACGTCGGCATCCTCGCCGTCGGCATGACGCTGGTGCTGATGACCGCGGGCATCGACCTCGCCGTCGGCTCGCTGCTGTACCTGACGGCGGTCGTCGTCGGTCAGATCGTGCACACGATCGCCATGCCGATCTTCGTGGTGCCGCTGCTCGCCGTGCTCGTCGGCGCCCTGTTCGGGGCGTTCAACGGGTTCGCGGTCTCCGTGCTGAAGATCATCCCGTTCATCGTCACGCTCGCCATGCTCACCGCGTTCCGCGGGCTGGGCTACGGCGTCTCCGACTCGCGCGAGGTCAACTACCCCGACGCGATCACCGCGCTCGGGGCCCAGTCGGTGCTCGGCATCCCGCTTCCCATCGTCGTGTTCGCGCTCGTGGTGCTGCTCGCCCACGTCACGGTCACGCGCACGCCCTTCGGCCGGCAGCTGCTGGCGACGGGCGAGGACAAGCAGGCGGCGGCGCGCGCGGGCGTGAAGGTCGGACGCATCCAGTTCACCGTCTACGTCATCTCCGGCGCGCTGGTGGGGCTCGCGAGCTTCGTCGCCGTCATCCAGCAGTTCTCCGGAACCGTCACCCCCGCCGCCGGCAAGGGCATCGAGTTCGACGCCATCGCCGCCGCGGTGCTCGGGGGCACGAGCCTGTTCGGCGGACGCGGCTCGGTGTTCCCCGGCACCGTGGTCGGCACGCTGCTCATCCAGCTCGTGAACACCGGCCTCGGGTTCGTGCGGGTCGACCTGTACCTCACGCAGATGGTGCAGGCCGGGATCATCCTGCTCGCGGTGCTCATCGACAGCATCCGCACCGGTCGGCTCGAGAAGCTGCGTCGCACGGTGATCACGAGTGGACGGCAGGAGGCGGATGACGACCCCGATCCCGCCCGCACGCCGGCATCCGGCGCGGGGGAGCCCGTGCGATGACGACGCCTTTGCTCTCGTTCTACGGCGACGACTTCACCGGCTCCACCGACGTGATGGAGGCGCTCACCACCGCGGGCGTCGACACCGTGCTGTTCCTCGAACCGCCGACCGCCGACGACCTCGCACGCTTCCCCGGCGCGCAGGCCGTCGGGGTCGCCGGCATCGCCCGCACCATGACGCCCGCGCAGATGGATGCCGAGCTGCCGCCGATCCTCGCCTCGCTGCGCGCCACCGGTGCGCCGCTCTTCCACTACAAGATCTGCTCGACGTTCGACTCGTCGCCGACCATCGGCAGCATCGGCCGCGGGCTCGACATCGCCCGGCGCACCTTCGATGCGGGCCTCGTGCCGATGGTCGTCGGGGCACCCGCGCTGCGCCGCTACCAGGTGTTCGGGAACCTCTTCGCGACCGTCGACGGGGTGACCCATCGCCTCGATCGGCACCCCACGATGACCCGGCATCCGATCACGCCCATGCACGAGGCCGACCTCATCGCGCACCTCGCTCACCAGACCGACGCCTCGGTCGCGCTCGTCGACCGCCTCGCGCTCGCCGCGGGCGCAGACGCGGTGGACGCCCGGATGACGGATGCCGCGGCGCAGGGCGCCGACGCCGTGCTGTTCGACGTGCTCGACGCGAGCGATCTCGTGCAGATCGGTCGGGCGCTCGACGGCCTGGTGCAGGCGGCGGACCGCACGGTCGTCGCCGTCGGATCGAGCGGGGTCGAGTACGCGCTCGCCGCGTTCTGGGCCGCGCGGCGCGGCGGTCCCGCCCCGACGTTCCGCCCCCGGCACGCGGACCGTGCGCAGACCCTGGCGGTCAGCGGGAGTCGCGCCCCGGCCAGCGACGCCCAGGTCGCCGATGCCCTCGAGCGCGGATTCCTCGGCGTGCCGGTCGATCCGGTCGCCCTCACCGCGGGCGACGAGGGCGTCGACGCTCTCGTCTCCGCCGCCCGCCGTGCGCTCGACACCGGGCAGGACGTGCTGCTGCACACCCCGCCGCGCGACGGACGCCCCGTCGACTCGCATCGCCTCGGTCTCGCCCTGGGCGCGGCCACCCGCCGCATCGTCGCGGAGCAGAGCGTGCGGCGCGTGGTCGTGGCCGGCGGCGACACCTCCGGACTCGTGGCGCGGGCCCTCGGCATCCGCGCGCTGCAGATGATCGCCGAGGTGGCGCCCGGTGCGCCCCTGTGCCGCGCGACCGCCGACGACCCCGCGGTCGACGGACTCGAGATCGCCCTCAAGGGCGGACAGGTCGGTCGCCCCGACTACTTCACCACGGTCGCCTCGCTCGACGGCGCCGCTTCTCCCACCCCCACACCCAACCAGTAAGGAACGACAATGACCTCGATCGCGATCATCGGCGCCGGCGGCAAGATGGGCTTCCGCACCAGCGCGAACCTGCAGGAGACCGACTACGACGTCGCCCACGTCGAGCCCAGCGAGGCGGGGCGCGAGCGCCTCGCGACCCTCGGCATCGAGGCGGCCGAGGTCGCCGACGCCGTCCCGGGGGCCGACGTCGTGATCCTCACGGTTCCCGACAACCGCATCGGACGCGTCTCGAAGGAGATCGTGCCGCAGATGAAGGCAGGGGCCACCCTCGTCGTCCTCGACGCCGCGGCCCCGTACGCCGGTGAGATCGCCCTGCGCGACGACATCAGCGCCGTCGCCTGCCACCCCTGCCACCCGCCGGTGTTCAGCGACGAGGTCGAGATCGCGGCGCAGCAGGACTACTTCGGCGGCGTCGCCGCCAAGCAGGACGTGGTGATCGCGGTGATCAGCGGCACCGACGCCGACTACGACCGCGCCGAGCCCGTCGTGCGCGCGATGTTCGCCCCCGTGCGCGACGCGTACCGCATCACCGTCGACAACATGGTGCTGCTCGAGCCCGTGCTCGCCGAGACGACCGCGGCCACCTGTGTCACGATCATCCGCGAGGCCACCGACGAGGCGATCGCGCGCGGTGTGCCCGCCGACGCCGCGTTCGCGTTCATCCTCGGTCACCTGCGCGTGGAGCTGGCGATCCTGTTCGACCAGATCGGCTCGCCGTTCTCGGACGGAGCGATCAAGGCCATCGAGCAGGCGCGCGACATCCTGTTCCGCCCGGACTGGAAGCGCGTGTTCGACGAGGAGAACATCCGCGCCTCCGTCGCCGACATCGTCGCCGAGTAACGGGAACGGGCAGGATCGGATGCGACGACGGGAGCGACGATGACACGGATGCTGCGGGCCGGCGCCTGGACGCTCGACCTCGACGACCGCGGCGTGCTGCGGCACGTCCGACTCGGCGACCACGAGGTGCTCCGCGGCCTCGCGGGGGTCGTGCGCGACGCGGACTGGGGCACCGTCGATGGGGTCGTCACGATCGAGCGATGCGAGATCGGCGAGGACGGGTTCTCGGTGACGTTCACCTCGGCGCACCGCGGGGCGGGCGTCGACCTCGTCTGGACCGGCACAGTCACCGGTCTTCCCGACAGCACGGTGCGGATGACGTTCGACGGGCGAGCGGGCGGGGCGACGCGGACCAACCGCATCGGGCTGGTCGCGCTGCACGCCCTCGACGGGGCCGGCCGCCCCGTCGACGTCATCCACACCGACGGCTCGGTGCAGCCGTCGCGCTTCCCCGAGCTCGTCTCCCCGCACCAGCCGTTCCTCGACGTCGCCGGGTTCCGGCAGCGGACCGACGACGGCGCCGACATCGAGATCCTGTTCGAGGGAGACGTCTTCGAGACCGAGGACCAGCGCAACTGGTCGGATGCCTCGTTCAAGACCTACAGCCGTCCGCTGTCCCTGCCCTTCCCCTACGCGCTCGACCCGGGGGAGACCGTGCGGCAGAGCATCACGCTGCGGGCGACCGGCACCCTCCCTCCGCCGGCCGACCGCTCGCCGCGGAACGCCACGGTGCGCATCCACGACGAGCCCGCCTCCTGGCCGCGCCTCGGCACCGGATGGGCACCGGGGCACTCCCGGGCAGCGGACGCCCTCGCCGAGCTGCGCCCCGCGTGGGTTCGCGTCGACGTCACCGTCGACACGGACGGCGACGTGTCGGGGGCGACGGCGCTCGCCGAGGCGGCGGCCGCCGGGCTGCCCGTCGAACTCGCCCTCACGGTCTCCGACGGAGCACCGAACGCGGCGATCGCCCCACTTCTCGACAACGCCGCCGTGGACCACGTGCTCGTGTACAGCTCCGGAGCGCCGACCACCACGGCCGCCGCGCTCGCCGCGGTGCGCGCGCTCGTGCCCACGGCGACGCCCGTCCGCGCCGGCACCGACGGCAACCTCGCCGAGCTCAACCGCTTCCCCCCGGCATCCGTCGGCGACGGGGTGGCCCTGTCGATCAACGCCCAGGTGCACGACGACGCCGCGCTCGCGGTGATGCAGACCACCGAGGCATACCCGGCGATGATCGCGACCGCCCGCCACCGCGGCGGCTCCGCGCACGTCACGGTGTCTCCCGTGACGCTGCGCCCGCGGCGCAACCTCTACGCGACGGCGGCGCCGCTCCTCGTCGGCGAGGGCCTCGACCCGGCCACGATCGACGCTCGCCAGCACGACCCCTTCGCCGCGGCGTGGACCGTCGCCGTGCTCGCGGCGCTGTCGGCCGCAGAGGTCGGCGACGCGACGCTGTTCGAGCATGCGGGCCCGCGGGGCATCCTCCACGCCGACGGCGGACGCACACCCGCCTCCGACGTGCTGGCCGCGGCGTTCTCGGCCGACGGCGCCCTCCGGCTCACCACCGACGATCCCTCCGTCGCGGGGATCGCGCTCCGCATCGACGGGAGCGTGGTCGTCGTCCTTGCGAACACCACCGACCGCGTCCGCGACGTCGCCCTCGACGGCCTCGTGTCGATGCCGCCGCGCACGATCGCGCCCTTCGACATCCTCCTCCACACAGACGGGACAGCATGAGCACCGACCGCATCCACGCCCACTACGTCATCGAGACCGGCGACAGCCTCGAACGCGCCGCCGCCGCGATGGCCGGTGAGCAGTCCACCGGCACGTTCGTCGCCCTGCCCGGCGAGACCCCCGAGCTGCACGCCCGGCATGGGGCCACCGTCGAGCGCATCACCCCGCTCGACGACGGCGATTCCCCGTCGCTGAGCGGCGGCGTGGTGCCGGCCGACGGCCGCTACCGCCGCGCCGAGGTCGAGCTCTCGTTCCCCCTCGAGAACGTCGGCACGGCCCTGCCGAACCTGCTCGCCACGGTCGCCGGCAACCTGTTCGAACTGCACCAGCTCAGCGGCATCCGGCTCGAGGCCCTCGAGCTGCCGGCCGCATTCGGCGAGGCGCACCCGGGCCCGCAGTTCGGCATCGAAGGCACGCGGCGACTGGCCGGGGTGCACGACCGCCCGATCATCGGCACCATCATCAAGCCCAGCGTGGGGCTCACCCCCGGCGAGACCGCCTCCCTCGCGGGCGACCTGGCGCGCGCCGGCCTCGACTTCATCAAAGACGACGAGCTCATGGCGAACTCGCCCCACTCGCCGTTCGACGAGCGGCTGGGCGCCGTCATGCGCAGTCTCCATGACGCCGCCGACGACACCGGCGCCCTCGCGATGTACGCCGTGAACGTCACCGACGAGCTCGACGAGATGCTGCGGCATGTCGACGCCGTCGCCGAGGCCGGCGGCACCTGCGTGATGGTCAGCGTGAACGCCGTCGGTCTCGGAGCGCTGCGGGCGGTTCGCGAGCGCAGCTCACTTCCGATCCACGCGCACCGCAACGGATGGGGCGCGATGACTCGGCACCCGCTCCTCGGCTACTCGTATGCCGTGTGGTCGCAGCTGTGGCGACTGGCGGGCGCCGACCAACTGCACGTGAACGGCCTGCGCAACAAGTTCTGGGAGCCGGACGCCTCGGTGCTGCGCTCGGCGCGGGCCTGCCTGCGGCCCGAGAACGGACACCCGGCGGTGATGCCGGTGTTCTCGTCGGCGCAGTCCGCCGACCAGGCCGCCGATACGTATGCCGCACTCGGAACGGTCGACCTGATGTACGTGTGCGGCGGGGGCATCATGGCCCATCCGGACGGGCCCGCTGCGGGCGCGACGAGCATCCGGCAGGCGTGGCGGGCCGCCGTCGACGGCGTACCCGCGTCCGAGTACGCGCAGACGCACGCGGAGCTCGCGGCCGCACTGCGTCTCTTCGCGCGCTGACCCGACGCCGCGGCACCGGCTCAGGCGCCGCGGAAGGCGCGGTACGCGCCGATGTACTCCGCGATGCCCTCGGAGAGGTCGGGGAACCGGAGGGCGTAGCCCAGCTCGTCGCGCAGGGCCGACACGTCCAGCACCCCGCGGTAGGCGCTCTCTACCGATACGTCGGTGCCCGCACCCGGCTCGAAACGTACGCGGAGGTTGGGCAGTTGACGACGGACGGTCTCGATGAGCTGCTCCTCGCTCACCAACGAACGACCGGTGGCGGCGAAGAAGACCCTCTGCGCGGTGTCCGGCCGCTCGAGCAAGCGAGAGACGACCCCTGCGACATCGGCGACGTGAGTGAAGTCGCGCGCCGGCATCCGCTGGGTCCCCAGGTCCACATCGATGCCGTCGACACCGCCCTCGACGAGGGGCTTGAGTCCGATGGGCCATTGCATCCCGAACCCGTACACCGCGGAGGGCCGGACGATGCGCACGTTCATGCCGAAGCTCGCCGCGTACTCGAGGGTGAACACCTCAGCCGCGGCCTTCGACGCGCCGTAGAAGCCTCCGCCGGGTCCTTCCGTCTCGGTCACGAAAGGGTGGCGTACCGGGATCGGCTCCACCTGGACTGTCGGCAGCACGGCGATCGACGAAAGGTAAACGAAGTCCTGCACACCGGTGTCCCGCGCGACCTCGAGCAGGCCGATGGTGGGCAGGACATTGCTCTTCAGCGCGCGCAGTGGTGCCGTGCGGAGCTCGACGACATCGACCACCGCGTCGACGTGCACGATTCCGTCCGGGCGGTGGCGTTCGCACACGCGACGTAGGCCGTCCTCGTCGTCGGCGGCGAGAACCTCGAGACGCAGCCGGTCGGTTTCGTGCGCGAGGAGGTGCCGGGTCTCAGGACGGAGCGGATGCCGGCTCACTCCGACCACGTCGTGACCGTCGTGGAGCAGCTCTCGCACCACATGACCGCCGATGAATCCCGTCGCTCCGGTGACGAGGACTCCGCTCATCGCCCCGCGTCCCGGATGCCGGCGCGCACTTCGCGTCGATGTAGGCCGTGGGGATGGTCGGGTCCCGCCTCGGCGAGCGCGACTCCGTCGTCACGCAGCGCCGTCCCCAGGAGGGTGAGTTCGAAGCGGTCGGTGAGCAGCGCCGTCGACGAAGTCATGCCCTCAGCATAGTGAGGCGGTGCACGGCGCCGGCGAGGCCGCTGCCGCTTCTCACGGCTGCGCGTCGGGAGCGCTTTTCGTCGTCGACGGCGGGTGTCGACGCTCTGATTCCGCTTGCCGGATCTTTGCGAAGAAGTCTGCGAGAAGGTAGCGGGTGTCGACGCGCTCACAGACTCGGATGCGGCGATCTCCCGCCCCTGCGATCATCGAGCCATCCGGCGCGAAGCGGGGAGCGATGCGCTTTTTCCACACTGCACCGAACGGATTGAGGATGACACCGATCGCCGGCGAGTCTCCCAGCGAGCGGAAGTCGACCGCGCGCCCCATGTTCGACGCATTCCATTCGAGCAGCTGGCGAACCAGGTAGGCGCCGACTTCGCCGTGCGGTCTGACTTTCGCATCGAGTTCGGCATAGCCCACCCCCACCAACGTGTAGACGTTCATCGGCAGCTGCCAGAGGGTGACTCCGGACGCGAACACGACGTTCGCGGCGTTCACGTCGTTCGAGAGGTTGTACTCCGGCCAGTACACCGCTTCGATGTCGTCATAGGGCGGACCTCCGATCCACACCACGGTTATGTCTCGGTCAGCGATCGACGGCTCCAGGAGCAACGCGCTCGCCACATCGGTGAGGGGTCCCAGCACCGCGATGAAGAGGGGTGGGCTGTCGTCCGTGAGCGACTCCTCGATGATGAGTCGCGCGGCAGCGGAATCGATCGCGGTTCGCTCATCGGGAAGGGCGGTCGGCGAGCCGTCCGCGATTCGAATCGCGTCGCTGGACGGTGTGAGCTTCAGCAGCAGATCGACCTCTCTGCGACTTTCGCCGAGTGAGTCCGGTGTGCGCGCATTGCCGAAGTGGGCCGGAAGGATGCCCCGTATGTCCAGCGTCGGCGACAGGAGCGCGTGCACGATCGCGAACTGATCATCTGCCTCGTTCTTCGCGTCCGTACTAATGAGAACACGCGTGCGGTTCGGCGTGGATGTCATGTCGTCGTGCTCCGCTCCGGTGCGCTGGATGGGCGATCCCCGGCACCCATAATAGTCATTCAACCATCTTAATTAAGTAGTTGTAATTAGTTGGAGAACTTTGCTAGCCTTTCACCGGTCGATGAAGCAACAACCACACTTCGACGACGATGTGCGAGAGGACGATGACGTTGAGCGCAACGGTTTCCGGGCTTAACTCGGTCCCCCCCGCTGTTGCGGCGCAGGAAGAGGCTGCCCGGCTCAAGCCGCCGGCACCCGCGCGCAAGCGAGTATCCCGCTCGGGCATACGGGCCCCGTGGTGGTTCTTGGTCCCCGCTCTGGGGATTTACCTCTTCATCGTCGTCTGGCCGAGCATCACCGGCGCGATCTACTCGTTCACGGACTGGAACGGCCTCGCGTCGGATTGGAGTTTCGTCGGCTTCAAGAACTTCGTCGAGGTGTTCAGCGATCGGCGCGCGGTGGCAGCGCTCGTCAACACGGTCGTGCTTGCGGCTGTAGTCATGGTCGTGCAGAACATCATCGGGCTCGGACTCGCACTCGCCGTCAACAGCACCATCAAGAGCCGTTCCATCCTCAAGGTGGTGTTCTTCGCGCCTGTCGTGCTTACCCCGCTCGTGGCCGGCTACATCTGGAGCTACCTGCTCGCCCCCGAGGGGGGCATCAACTCGGTGCTGTCTTCGGTCGGCCTGTCGAACCTCGCGCACGATTGGCTCGGCGACCCCAACACGGCCCTGCTCGCCATCTGCGGCGAGATCATCTGGCAGTTCTCGGGTTACTCGATGGTGATCTTCCTGGCCGGTCTTCAGGCCGTCCCCGAAGAAGTTCTCGAGGCGGCGACGATCGATGGGGCAGGCGTATGGCGCAGATTCTTCAGCGTGATACTTCCGCTTCTCAACGGAGCCATCGTGATCAACCTGATGCTGTCGCTGATCGGCGGACTCAAGCAGTTCGACCAGGTGATGGCGATGACCGGCGGAGGACCGGGGACAGCCACCGAGACGATCTCCACGACGATCTACAAGAGCGCGTTCAGCACGGGGGAATACCCGGTATCAATCGCGCTCGCCGTGGTGATGACCATCCTCATCGCGATCCTCGCTTCGGTCCAGTTCCGGCTCACCTCGCGAAAGACAGACTGACATGAACAGGTATACAAGACTGAGCTTCGTGCGCGAGGTCGCGCTCATCATCGTCGGAGTCCTCTTTCTCGTTCCGCTCTTCGCGCTCGTCAACGTCGCATTCAAGCCCTCGGATTCGCGCACCTCCGCGCTCGAGCTCGACTTCCCTCCTACAGTCGAGAACTTCGGTCTCGCCTGGGAGCAGGGGGCACTCGGGGGAGCGCTGATCAACAGCTTCATCGTGGCCGTGTGCAGCGTCCTCGGCGTGGTCGTAATCGCCGCGTTCGCGTCTTATCCACTCGCCCGCATCACGCGCCGGTGGTCGCGGCTCACCTTCTACCTCTTCATCGGCGGGCTGCTCATACCGACCCAGCTGGGCCTCTTGCCGCTTTACGTCACCATGCGAGACCTCGGTCTCCTCGGCACTCTCGGCGCGCTGATCCTCATGAACATCGGCACCCAGCTTCCCTTCTCGATCTTCCTGTACACGACGTTCATGCGCGAGATGCCCCTCGACTACGAAGAAGCGGCGCTGCTGGACGGTTGCGGCCCCGTGCGCACGTTCGCCAGCGTCGTCTTCCCGCTCTTGCGAGCCGTGACGGGCACCGTCGTGATTCTCAACTCGGTCTCGGTGTGGAACGAGTTCTTCACACCGCTGTTGTACCTGTCCGGGAGCGGGAACACCACAGCTCCCGTCGCCATCTACAACTTCGTCGGACAGTACGTGGCGCAGTGGCCGTTGGTGTTCGCCGGCCTCATCATCACGGTCCTGCCCATTCTCGTTCTGTACTTCATCTTGCAGAAGCACATCATCAAGGGCTTCGCAGGCGGTCTCAAAGGCTGATCAGGCTCTTACACCCCGCACCCACACCAGCTGCCTGCAATGCAGCAGCAGCGCACACAAAGGAGATACCAGTGGCATCACATTCACGAGGCGTCAGCGCCGCGACCCTGGCCGGCATCGGCATCCTGTCGATCGTCCTCGCAGGCTGCTCGACGTCAACGGCCGGTGAGGGTTCCGGTGACGAGAACACCCTCACCTTCGCGAGCGGTCAGCAGGAGGCTGCGCAGGCGCTGATCGACGGGTTCGAGGAAGCGAACCCTGAATACACGATCAAGGCCGACTTCATCGAGCAGGATTCGGCATACATCCAACAGCTCCGCACGCAGCTTTCGGCGGGCACGGCCCCTGACGTGTTCAAGGTGTGGCCGAGCGGTGGCGACGCGATGGCGATCTGGCAGGTGGCTAAGGACGGCCTCGTCGCACCGCTCGATGACGCCGAGTGGGCCTCTGACGTTCCCGAGAACCTGTTCGACGTGTCGTCGCTCGACGGCACCCTGTACTCGCTGCCGGCGACGACCGGCGGGATCGGTGCCATCTACAATGACCAGGCGCTCGCAGAGGTCGGTGCGGTCGCGCCGACGACCTGGAGCGAAGTGCTCGAGCTGTGCGAGACGGCGACGTCGGCGGGCAAGGTCGCGTACGCGCTGGGCAACAAAGACGCATGGACGGCGCAACTCCTGCCCTACGCGCTGACGGCAACGCTGGTCTACGGGCCGAACCCTGACTTCACTGCTGACCAGGAAGCCGGTGAGGCGAGCTTCTCCGAATCCCGGTGGGTCGAAGCTCTTGAGAAGGTGCAGCAGATGCGGGATGCCGGGTGCTTCAACGAAGGCCCGAACGGAACGAGCTACGACGCGCAGATGACGCTCGTCGCTACGGGGGATGCCCTGGGAGCTGTACACGTGAGTCAGGCGGTGTCCGCGGCGATCCAGTACGCAGACGAGGCAACGACGTTCTCGCTTGCACCGATGCCGGCGACCGACGACCCGGCAGAGACATACGTCCCGGTGGCTGCGGGCATCAACTTCGCCATCAACGCCAAGGCGAAGAACCCCGAGCTCGCGGCGAAGTTCCTCGCATACATCGCATCGCCGGAGGGGCAGACTCTCTTCGCGGTCGCATCGAACAGCTCTCCTGCCCTTCCGGCGGACGGTTACGAGCCTGACGCGATCAACAAGACGCTGCTCGAGGCGCAGGAGTCCGGCCGCGCCAGCGTCTATCCGGATCAGACGTGGCCGAACACGCAGGTCAAAGAGGAGTACCTGATCGCGATGCAGGAACTCTTCAATGACGGCGTGCAACCGGCTGAGCTGCTGCAGCGTCTCGACGACGCTTTCAACAGCTGAATCCAGCTCATCGACCTTAGGTCGGACAGTTCACGGGCGGTGCCCCTCGTCGTTCTCGCCGAGGGGCACCGCCGGTGGCGTCGAACTTTCGTGTGAGGGGAGTCGATATGAATCGATGTGCTCAGCGCCCGCTCGTGCGAGCGACGGTGGACGACATACCCCTGCTGTGTGCGTTTCCGGAGGAACCCAACGGCAGGCTGGCGCTCTGGATACCGTACTTCGGCGGCACCAAGGAAGACGGCGCCAGCACCCTTCGCCGTTTCGCGCGAGCAGGGTTCATCGGTGTGGGCATCGACCCCTGGCAGCACGGCGACCGGGCGACGAGCGAATCGCCCGGCGAGTTCTCCGCAGGGGTTTTCGCAGCATTCCGATCTCGGATGTGGCCGATTCTGGGTCGAACGACGCTTGACGCGATGCGCGTCATCGACTGGGCCGACGAGCTGCACGGAGTGGGCTCACGCGGTGTCGTGGCGTTCGGTGTGTCGATGGGCGGCGATATCGCGGTCTCGCTGGCCGGTGCAGATCGCAGAGTGACCCGCATTGCGGCGATCGGTTCGTCTCCGGACTGGACCCGTCCCGGCATGGAGCACGTGGATCGTCGCGGGGTGATCATCGACCAGGGATCCCCCTCGTTCTCCGGGCAGTGGTTCTACGACAGGTTCGACCCCGCTTCTCATCTCGGCGCCTTTGCCAGGGACCTCGAGCTGACTTTCGAGGTCGGGACAGCGGACACCCACGTGCCACCGGCTGGTGCCGCGGAGTTCCTCGAGCGGCTCGAGGCGGAGCACCCGTGCGAGTCACGACGCATCCGCATCATCCGACACCCTGGTGTGGACCATACGGCTCTCGTGCAGAACATCGATATCAGAGGGCGAGCTCTGGACTGGCTCCTGGCCTCTGAAGCGTGATCGATTGAACTCAAGCATCGCCTGCGCGATACGGCTCGACTGGGCCGGTCGACCCTCGGGCGATGAGCTGGGGAGTCGGGGCCGCGATGAGTGCAGGATCTGCTCCGTCGAGGATGCGCATGATGGCTTCGCCCGCCTCCTCTCCGAGCGTGTGAACATCGCGGCTCACCGCCGTGAGCGGCGGCTTTGTGATGCGACACAAGACGGAGTCGTCCCAGGCGAGGATCGAAACGTCCTCCGGTACGCGAAGGCCCATCGCGACGATCGCCTCGACGGCTCCGGCGGCCATCACGTCGTTGTCGAACATGATGCCCGTCGGCGGTGTGTCGGACCGCAGGAGTTGGCGCACCGCAGCAGCACCGCCCTCGCGTGAGAAGTCCGCAGCTGCGATCGTCGTGCTCGCCCCTGCAGCCGCGGCTGCGGTGATGAAGGCTGTGGTGCGATGCATCGTGTGCGAGAAACCGACCGGTCCCGACACTCGGCCGAGTCGGGTGTGACCGAACTGGGCCAGGTGATCCACGGCCGATTGAACCACGGCGGCCTCGTCCGTCCACAACACCGAATGCTCCCCGGCGTCCTGCGGGTTGGCCAGCACGAGGACCGCGAACCCCAGTTCATCGACCAGGCTGAGCCGTGGGTCGTCGTCCACGAGGACGTCCACGAGCAACACCGCTCCCACCTTGCCGCTCTCGTGCCAGCGATGATATGCATCGAGCTCGGATTCCATATCGGGCACGACCTGCAGCAGGAACGGCCGCTTCTGCCTGGTCAGAGCATCCTCGACACCCGCCATGAAGTCGTTGTAAAAGGCCTCGATGCCGAGAGTGCGGACAGGACGGCGCAAGACCAACCCGACCGCGCGGCCGTCCCACCCTTTTCCAACCGGATCCGTGCTCTGAGCCATGCTCAGCAATATTACGCATTCCGGAGGAGCGACGGTCGACTGCGGAGCGCGCAACCCGCGTAGATGCGAGCGGCGGTCCCGCTCGCGCTGTCTGCTCGCGACAACCCCAGAGGGTGTCGGCTGCCGTGACGTTTGCGGACATTGCACACCGCCCTTTGCTCAGAGTTGGAGGAGCCCTGCAACCCGGCGATCGTGGCTGCGAGGGGCTGCTTGCCGAGCCAGCGGACAGTGCCCGATAGAAGCGGTCAGTGTTCCTATGTTCGTCAGGTGGCGATTTGCGGCTCTTCACGATTGAGGGTGTAGCGCGGGTTTGAATCCGCCGGCTTCGAGCAGGCTGCGTGCGATGTAGTGGGTGAGGTTGCGGAATCCGAGTGCGGAGCCGCGGAGGTGTTCGAGCCGGCCGTTGATCGCCTCGGTGGGTCCGTTGCTGGTGCCGGGTCGATCGAAGAACGCGAGGATGTCGGTGGCGCGCTGGCGCATGGTGCGGCCGAGCTTGCGGATCTCGACGAGCGCCGCGGGGACCCCGGTGGTGATCGCGTTGATCACGGCCTGCATCATCTGCTTGGCCTTCTTCTTGTCGTGTTCCCGGTAGGCGGCGACGATGCGCTGGTAGATGCCCCAGGTCGCTTCGACCTCGACGTGCTCTTCGATCGCGAACACCGCGTCGAGGCGGGCGGTCTGTTTCTCGGTGAGCAGGTCCGCGCCGGTGTGCAGGGTGCGGCGTGCTTTGTAGAGCGGGTCACCGGCGCGGCCGCGGTGCCCGACCGTGTCCTGCTGCACTCGGCGTCGGCACTGGTCCAACGCGTCGCCGGCAAGGCGGACAACGTGGAAGGGATCCATGACCGGGACGGCGTCGGGGAGTTCTTCGGCGGCGGCGGTCTTGAAGCCTGCGAACCCGTCCATCGCGACCACCTCGATCGCCTTCGACCACTCCTTCGGGCGGGCGGCGAGCCACTGCTTGAACACCGCCTTCGAACGACCCTCGACCATGTCCAGCAGCCGCGCGGGTCCTGTCTTCTCGCGGGCCGGGGTGAGGTCGATGATCACGGTCACGTACTTGTCGCCGAGGCGGGTGTGCCGCCAGACGTGCTCGTCGACACCGATCGTGGTGACCGCGTCGAACCGGGCGGGATCGTCGATCAGTCGACGCTTGCCCTCCGCGAGCACCGCAGTGTTCGCGGCGCTCCAGGACACCCCCAGGCCCGCGGCGACACGGGTCACGGTGAGGTGGTCGATGACGATGCCCCGCAGCGCCCACTCCACGCCGAGGCGGGAGATCTTCGCTCGTGGCTCGGCGGCGCGGGTCATGTCCTGACGCCACGTCCGTCGGCAGTGCGCGCACCGGTACCGGCGCACCCGGACCAGCAGCGTCGTCGGGCGATGCCCGAATGGTTCGTGCGCCAGGCGACGCGTCGCCGTGTCTCGCGGCACACCCTCCGCCCCGCACTTGCGACACCACGGGTTTGTCTCGACCGGTCGGCACTCGATCACCGCCCGGTCCGGCTCGATCAGCTGGCCGACGGCGACGAGCCCGAGCTCGTCGAGCCGGCAGAACGCCGTCAGGTCAGGGGTCGCGAAAGTAGGGTGGAGCACGTCGAGGTCTTTCGAGATGGCAAGCGTGAAGAACTTCCATCATCCGGGAGGCCTCGACCCCTACCCGGCCACCGACGCACTCAACCGACTACACCCTCGTTCGCGAAGAGCCCGATTTGCGGAGGTTGGCGTAGATTTCGCGGGCGATGAATCTCTTCAGGCAGCGGATAGCCTTGCGTTTGCTGAGTCCTTCCGCGGTGTCCGCTCGACGTAGCCGCGGGTGGCTTCGTGTCGGCGCATCCGCACGATCGCGACGACGTAGAGCGCGCTGTTCGCGGCGCGATCACCGCTTCGACTGAGTCGGTGGCGTTCTGAGTTTCGGCCGCTCGAGGCGGGGTGTGCTGCGGTTCCGCAGAGTTTGGCGAACGCGGCCTCGTTGTGGATCCGGGAAGCGTTGTCGCCGACCGTGACCAAGAATTGGCCAGCCAGCCCAGTGCCGACGCCATGCAACTCCACCAGCGGGGTGCGGCTTCGGTGACCAGGGCCGCGATCTTGGCGCTAAGCTGCTTGACCTCTTCGTCCAGCGTCCTCCATTGACGGGCAAGGTCACGCAGCGACAGTTTCGTCGTGGCGATGCGCATACGCTTGAGGTCGGCGACCAGCGTGAGCAGTCCTCGGTCTCCGGACGGAGTCGGAGGCAGCGATTCACGAGGTGCGGTTGGTGAGCCCGACGTCGCGCAGCTGGGCCGGGACGCCGATCATCACGCCGAACAGCGTGTTCATAGCCTGGCTGCGCGCCTTGACAGCGCTGGAACGGGTGACGCGGAGGGTCCGGATGACTCGACACCGGACTTGCTCGTCGGCGCGGCGGTGGATGTCTCGTCGAGCATGGCGCGGGCGTCCTGTTCCGCGTCGAGACGGTCGGACTTGCCGTCCATCCTCCAAGCGAGTCGATTTGATCTGTTTACGTCGACGACCTTCTCACCATTGCGGGTGAGTTCGCGTGCCAGGGCAGCGCCCAACGAGCCGGTGCTCTCGACTCCGATCGAGCTCACCTCGGTGCCGGTAGCGGGGGAACTCCCCGTGCCAGAGCAAGCCCGCTGACTGTCGATCGTCGCTGCGTAGTGGGTGGTCTTGTGAGTATCGACCCCGCCGATCACGGTGCCAGGGTCCGTGAGATTTGTCATGCTCGATCCGGTGCTGCACCACTCCGAGTCTTCACAGTTCTTGCCCTACATGGTCGGTTTCCCCGGTCTCCCGGGATCGCAGTGGGTCAAGTCCCCGGTAGTGGTGTAGCCGCCTTGTGATCCTTCGGTGCTGGGTCAGGCGCTGAGTTCGAGGATGCTGTCGGTCACCTCCTCGGGGCCGGTGTCGGGAAGCAGGCGCAGGCGGGACTTGGCGAGGATGTCGAGGCCGAGGTAGCGGCGGCCTTCGGCCCATTCGTCGGTCTGCTCGGCGAGGACGGCGCCGACGAGGCGGACGATGGCGTCGCGGTTGGGGAAGATGCCGACGCTGTCGGTGCGGCGGCGGATCTCGCGGTTGAGTCGCTCGTTGGGGTTGTTGGACCAGATCTGCGACCAGAGGCCTTCGGGGAACTCGGTGAACGCGAGGATGTCCGCCCGCGCGGTGTCGAGGTGCTCGAACGCGTCGGGGAGCTTGTCTTCGACGTAGTCGAGGAGCCGGTCGAACTGGGCGTTGACGGCGTCCTTGTCGGGCTGGTCGTAGACGGAGTGCAGCATCGCCTTGACCGCGGGCCAGAGGGACTTCGGGGTGACGGACATCAGGTTCGCCGCGTAGTGGGTGCGGCAGCGCTGCCAGGCCGCTCCGGGCAGGTTCGCCGCGATCGCCTCGACCAGACCCTGGTGAGCGTCGGAGGTGACGAGGCGGACGCCGGTGAGACCGCGGGCGACGAGGTCGGCGAAGAACTGGTTCCAGGCCGAGGCGGTCTCGCTGGTCGCGACGCGCATGCCCAGGACCTCCCGGCGCCCGTCCGCGTTGACACCCGTGGAGACGAGGACGACGGCGTTGATCACGCGGCCGCCTTCGCGGACCTTCATCGTCAGGGCGTCGGCGGCGACGAACGTGAACGGCCCGGCATCCCCGAGCGGACGGTGGCGGAACTGGTCGACGTGCTCGTCGAGATCCGCGGCCATGCGGGACACCTGCGATTTGGACAGCGAGTCGATGCCGAGCGTCTTGACCAGCTTGTCCATCCGGCGGGTGGAGACGCCGGCGAGGTAGCAGTCGGCGACGACGGTGATCAGCGCGGCCTCGGCGCGCTTGCGGCGCTCGAGCAGCCATTCCGGGAAGTAGGTGCCCTTCCTGAGCTTGGGGACGGCGACGTCGATCGTGCCGACACGGGTGTCCAGCTCGCGGTGCCGGTAGCCGTTGCGCTGCGTCACCCGGTCGGGGCTGGGCTTGCCCCATTCGGCGCCGCAGACAGCGTCTGCGTCCGCGGACAGCAGCGCGTTGATCATCGTCTGCAGCAGCTGCCGCATCAGATCCGGCGACGCCTCAGCGAGGGCTTCACC
>NZ_JBSFPT010000037.1:0-21829 GCF_053588335.1 Microbacterium sp. NPDC003461
ACCGGGTAGAACGCCTCCAACGGGCGCTGCTGCCAGGCCAGGACCTCATCGGCGATCTCGTCGACGATGTTCGAGATCGTCTCGTGCGACAGCTCGGTGCCGACCGTCGAGGCGAGGTGGTGCTCGATGTCGCGGACGGTCATCCCGCCGGCGTAGAGCGAGACGATCATCTCGTCCAGCTGCGACAACCGCCGCGACCCGGTCGGAACCAGCCGGGGCGTGAACGACCCATCCCGATCCCGCGGGATCCGCAACTCGACATCACCGACGCTCGTGCCGACCGTCTTCGGGAACGACCCGTTGCGGGAGTTCGGGAACACGTGCGCCTCGGGGTCACCCTTCTCGTAGCCGACGTGATCGGTCAGCTCCGCCTGGAGCCCCCGCTCCAGGCCCCGCTTGATCAGCTGCTGAATGAACCCACCGTCGCCGTCGAGCTGGACCTCACCCGCGTCGATCCGCGCGAACAGGTCATCGAAGACGCCCGCTTCCTCGAGGCGCTTCGCGCCTTCTTCCTGAACCTTGCGGCGCGCTTCGCGCGCCTGCTTGTCGATCGCCAATGTGGTGCTTCCTTCCGTAAGGAGACCCACCCCTTACACACACCATTTGACAGGCTCCCACCCAGGCACTCACCGAGCGCTACGGCCACACAGCGCAGCAGGTGTGGGCCGCCCAGCGTACGTTCCCGGGCGGCCCAGTGAAGGTGCTCCTCACCGACGTCTCGGTCGGCCAGGTCACCAACATCGGGTTCGTCGATAGGACGTTCATCTACGCCAGCTACTTCATCGGTATCTACCAGACGCGGACCGGTGAAATCATCGGCCGCATCAGGATCAACAAACACTGGGGCGTGAGCCCCGGATGGCAGACCATCTCTTCGAACGCCCCTGCTGGCGTGTACAGGATGGTCACTCAGCTGGACTATGTACGGGTCGGTCCCGATGGCCAAAACCTCGACATCTCGCTGCCCGCCGAATGTCGGGCTGCCTTCCGGGTGACCGCTGGCTGACCCACACAAGATGCCCCCGTCCGGCTTGCCAGGGGCATGAAGTACGGCCGGGCGCTACACGAACTGCGCGACGCGACTGCGGCCGAGTCAGCCAGCCCCGAACAGCGAAACACCACCAGCAACTCGTGGCCGCGTTCGCCGCAGCCGTCGCTCGCAAGCTCTTCCGCCGAACGAGTGGCTGCGCATCTACCGGGCGCTGATCATGTCGCAGCCCGATCAACGTCGCGCGCAGTACGCCAAGCTGGTGGCGATGGCCGGCAAGCCACAGACGACCTCGCTCCTCCGCCCCAAGGTGCGCACCGAGTCATCTGTCGACACCGCGGGCAACGCCGTCGCGGGCCGACCTCGACACCTGATGTCGGACGCCGATGCCAACTTCCCGATCGGCTCCCTCGGTTCTCGGGAAGTGGAGGTGCTCGATCGCGAGCTGCTGCGGGACGCCTGGTACCGAAACCCGCCCCGCTGCGATGGCGCGCTCTCGATCGCGTACAAGGACTGCAAGACCGACAGGTCCTACGCGTACTCGACCTGACGCAGCAGGCCGTGAGAGCGGCGATCGACAACGCCACCACGGCGGCCGAGCTGTACCGGGGGCCGCTGGCCACCACCGCGGCTGGCCGCGTCCTGCTTGGCCCAGTCCATCAGTTCGAGCGCATCGTCAGGGAGACGGATCGAGACGGGCTTCTTCTGATCAGCGGCGGCCGCGGGGGTCGTCGCCGTCGCGGCGCAGGTAGCGCTCGAAGGCCTTGGCGATCGCGTCGCCCGACGCCTCGGGGGACTCGACCGTGTCGCGGTTCTCCTCGAGGTGGCGGATGTACTCGCTCATCTCCTCGTCGTCCGCGGCGGCGGCGTCGATGGACGCCTCCCACGCGGCGGCCTCCGTCTCGAGCGTGCCGCGGGGCACGTCGGCCCCGCTCAGCTCTGCCAGGCGCTCGAGCAGCGCGAGCGTGGCCTTGGGGGAGGGCGCGTGGCTCGCCACGTAGTGCGGCACGCTCGCCCACAGCGACACGGCGGGGATGCCCACCCGCTCGGCCGCGTCGGCGATCACGCCGATGATGCCGGTCGGGCCCTCGTACGCGCTGCGCTCCAGCTCGAGGGCCGTGCGCAGCGGCTCGTTCTCGCTCGTGACCGTCACGGCGATGGGGCGCGTGTGCGGCACGTCCGACATCATCGAGCCGAGGGTGACCAGGCCCGTGATGTCCTCGCGCAGCGCCACGTCGAGCAGCTCGCTCGTGAAGGCGCGCCAGGCGCGCGCGGGCTCGACGCCCGTGAGCAGCCACAGCTCCACCGGCGACGGGCGCGTCGGGCGGTGCAGCGTCGCTTCCGGCCACTTCAGCGAGCGGCCGCCCTCGCCGTCCGCCTGCATGATCGGGCGCGTGTACTGGTAGTCGAAGTACAGCTCCGGATCGACGGAGAACACCGGCTCGTAGGCGCCGGTGCGTCGCAGCTGCTCGATCGCATTGGTCGCGGCCTCGCCGGCGTCGTTCCATCCGTCGAACGCCGCCACGAGGATCCTGCCGCCAAGCGTGTTCTGCTCGCGTGCCGTCACCGGTCTCCCTTCCGCCGTTCTCTTCACCCTACGACCGGATGCGCGCCCGCGGGCTCTCCGCGCGGGCGGAGCGCGCAGGATGCGCCGGATAGGCTGAGTCGATGACTACGCCTCAGGCCGTGCTGTGGGACATGGACGGCACCCTCGTCGACTCCGAGCCGTACTGGATCGCCGCCGAGACGGAGTTGATCGCCTCGTACGGGGGCACCTGGACCCACGAGGACGCCCTGCAGGTGGTGGGCCTCGGGCTGCTCGACTCGGCCGGCATCATCCGCAGCCGCGGCGTCGACATGGAGCCGCAGGCGATCGTCGATCACCTCACGGCCGAGGTCATCCGCCGCACGCAGACCTCGGGCGTGCCGTTCCGCCCCGGCGCGCGCGAGCTGCTGCTCGGCCTGCGCGACGCGGGCGTCAAGACCGCGCTCGTCACGATGTCGCTGCACCGCATGGCGCGCGCGGTCGTCGATCTCATCGACTTCCCCGCGTTCGACCTCATCGTCGCCGGCGACGACGTGGAGCGCCCCAAGCCGTTCCCCGACCCCTACCTGCAGGCGGCGCGCGCCCTGGGCGTCGACATCCGCGACTGCGTCGCCCTCGAGGACTCGCCCAACGGGCTGCGCTCGGCCATCGCCTCCGGCGCCACGGCCCTCGGCGTCGAGAACCTGCTCTCGCTCGAGGGGCTCGGCGCCGCCGAGGTCTGGAAGGGGCTGGACGGGCGCGGCGTCGACGACCTCGCGGCCCTGCACGCCCGCCACCGCGCCTCCGAGGAGTCCGCCCGATGATCGACAAGCCCCGCGGCCCGTTCCGCTACGGCGACCGCGTGCAGCTGACGGGCCCCAAGGCCCGCATGCACACCATCACCCTGCGCGAGGGCGGCGAGCTGCACACCCACCACGGCGTGCTGAAGCACGCCCAGCTCGTCGGCCAGCCCGACGGCTCGGTGGTCGAGAACAGCGCGGGTCACGAGTACCTCGCGCTGCGCCCGCTGCTGCGCGACTTCGTCATGTCGATGCCGCGCGGCGCCGCCATCGTCTACCCGAAGGACGCCGCGCAGATCGTCGTGCAGGCCGACGTGTTCCCCGGCGCCGTCGTCGTGGAGGCCGGCGTCGGATCGGGCGCGCTGTCGCTGTCGCTGCTGCGCGCGATCGGTCCCGAGGGGCGCCTGATCTCCTTCGAGCGGCGCGCCGAGTTCGCCGAGGTCGCCACGGCGAACGTCGAGACGTTCTTCGGCGAGCTGCCGCCGCACTGGGAGGTGCGCGAGGGCGACCTGGCCGAGGAGCTGCCGCGCGCCGTCGAGCCGGGCAGCGTCGACCGCGTCGTGCTCGACATGCTCGCGCCGTGGGAGGTGCTGCCGGCCGTGGCCGATGCGCTCACGCCGGGCGGCGTGGTGATCTGCTATGTCGCCACCGCCACGCAGCTCTCGCGCACCGCCGAGTTCCTCCGCGGGCTCGGCGCGTTCACCGAGCCGGATGCGAACGAGACGATGGTGCGCGGCTGGCACGTGGACGGGCTCGCGGTGCGCCCCGACCACCGGATGGTCGCCCACACGGGGTTCCTCATCTCCGCCCGGCGGCTCGCCCCCGGCGCCGTGCCGCCCGAGGTGAAGCGACGCGCCTCCAAGCGCAGCTACTCGGACGAGGACCTCGAGATCTGGACGCCCGGCGGCGTCGGGGATCGCGAGATCACCGACAAGAACCTGCGCAAGCGCATCCGCGAGGCGGAGAAGGCGCGCGACGGCGCCCGCATCGCCGCGGCGGCGCGCGCGGCCGACGACGCCGAGGACTGAACGCGCGCCCGGCGTTCCCGCCCGCGACGGATTCGGGCGATCGGCCCGGCGCGCTTAGACTGCGATGCGTGCGTAAGACTCCCGCTGCCCTCATCGTGACCGCCCTGGCGGGCCTGAGCCTGGTGGCCTGCGCCCCGGCCGCCGGCCCGAACGCGGACGCCGACTGCACCCGCCCCGACCAGAACGAGGCGGTCGCGCACGCCATCGAGGTGACGGGCCGCGAGGGCGACATCCCCGAGATCTCGCTGAACCAGCCGTTCGACACCGATCGATCGATCTTCGCCGACGTGACCGAGGGCGACGGCCCCGCGATCGAGGACCTGGATCAGCCGGGCGTCGTCGACATGTCGCTGTTCTCGGCCGAGACCGGCGATCCCATCATCGGCACCTCGTACGAGGCCGACGCCGCGCCCACTCGCGTGGGCACGTGGCTGACGCAGTTCCCCGGCCTCGAGGACGCGCTCACGTGCGCGCCGGCCGGCACGCGCACGGTGGTCGCGCTCAGCGAGGACGACGTCGAGGACGCCACGCGCGCCCAGTACGCCATGCAGGGCTTCCCGGCCCAGGGCGGCGTCATCGCCGTCGTCGACGTACGCGACGTGTACCCGACCGCCGCGTGGGGCAGCCCGGTCTACAACGCCGAGGCGGGTGTGCCATCGGTGGTCCGCACCCCCGAGGGGCGTCCCGGCATCACGGTGCCCGACGCGCCCGCGCCGCAGGAGCTCGTCGTCCAGACGCTGCTGCAGGGCGACGGCGCCGAGATCGGCGCGGGCGACACCGCGATCGTGCAGTACACGGGCGTGACGTGGGACGACAAGAGCGTGTTCGACTCGTCGTGGGACAGCGGCGCGCTGCTGCGCGCGTCGGCCGACGGCATCATCCCCGGCTTCTGGCAGGCGCTCGAGGGGCAGAAGGTCGGCTCGCAGGTGCTCGCCGTCATCCCGCCCGAGCTCGGCTACGGCGAGCAGGGCAGCGGCGCCACGATCCCGCCGAACGCGACGCTCGTGTTCGTCATCGACATCGTCGGAGTCGAGCCGGCTTCCTGATCCGTCGCGAGTCGGCTCCGGTGCGGGGCTCGCGCCGACGCGGCGGCGTGGCGCGCTCCGCCCATAGGATGGGCGGGTGGCCGCCGCGATCCCCCCTGAAGAGCGACAGCTCAACCTCGTCGTCGCGCTCATGGCGACGGAGATCGGCCTGACCAAGCAGCAGATCCTCGACAACGTGTCGGGATACCGCCAGCGTCAGGGCGCCGCCTCGTCCGAGGCGCTCGAGAAGATGTTCGAGCGCGACAAGGAGGAGCTGCGACGCGTGGGCGTGCCGGTCGAGACGATCGGCGACGCGAGCGATCCGAACGACCTCCGCGAGGCCCGGTACCGCATCCCCAAGGCCGAGTACGACCTGCCGGAGGACCTCGCGTTCACCCCGGCCGAGCTGGCGGTGCTGAGCCTGGCGGGCAGCGTGTGGAGCGAGGGATCGCTATCGCAGGACGCCCAGCGCGGGCTGCGCAAGATCCGCGCCCTCGGGATCGACGTGGACGAACCGATCCTCGGCTTCGCGCCGCGCATGACGGCGCGCGAGGCGGCGTTCGGCCCGCTGCAGGAGGCGATCGACGAGTGCGTCGTCGTCGAGTTCGACTACCTGAAGCCGGGGGAGGAGCACCCGCGCCGGCGCCGGGTGCGTCCGCTCGCGCTCGTGGACTGGGAGGCGCGCTGGCACGTGTACTGCCACGACCTCGGCGCCGGCGGCGACCGCACGTTCCTGCTGAGCCGCATCGTGGGCGACGTCGTCGCGACGCGCGAGCGCTTCGATCCCGCCCTGCGCGAGGGCGCGGGCGAGCGCGCGCAGCGCGGGCTCGAGGAGGTCGCGGCGCGTCAGTCGGCGCTGCTCGAGGTCACGCCGGGCACCGAGGCGGCGCTGCGGCTGGGCCGGCGCGGCGAGCAGCAGGCGCAGGGCATCCGCGTGCCCTATGTCGACCGGCACATCCTGGCCGACGAGCTCGCCTCGTACGGGCCGGAGGTGCGGGTGGTCGAGCCCGCCGATCTGCGCGCGGCCGTGATCGAGCGGCTCCGCGCCGCCCGCGATCTGCACGCCGCGAGCGGGGAGGGGGCGGCATGAGCGGCCGGCGTCCCGCGCTCGTCTCGAGCGACCGCGTGCAGCTGCTGCTCACGCTCGTGCCGTACCTGCTCGAGCGGGGCGAGGTCTCGCTGGCCGAGGCGGCGGGGGAGTTCGGCGTGACGCCCGCGCAGATGCGGGCGATGGTCGAGAAGCTCACCGTCATCGGCCTGCCCGGATCGGACGAGTACTGGCAGATGCCGGGCGAAATGTTCGACATCGACTGGGATCTGCTCGACGAGCGGGATCGGATCGCCATCACGTACGCCCCGGCGCTGGATCGCGCGCCGCGCCTGACCTCGCGCGAGGCCGCCGCGCTGCTCGCCGGGCTCCGGCTCGCCAGCGCGATGCCGGGCGTTGCGGGGTCCGACGTCGTCACGGGGCTGATCGCCAAGCTCGCCGCCGGCGCCTCGGCGGCGCCGGCCGACGTCGTGATCGTGCCGCCGCGGGTCGACGAGGTCAGGGATGTCGTGGCGCGCGCGCTGCGGGACCGCGTGGCGGTGTCGTTCACGTACCGCGCCCCCGACGCGCCCGAGACGACGCGCACGGTCGATCCGGTCAAGGTGCTCATCTCCAACGGCCAGTGGTACCTGCAGGGCTGGTGCCACCTGCGCCGCGCCATGCGCACCTTCCACCTCGAGCGGGTGAGCGCCCCGCGTCTGACCGACATCCCCGCCGAGCACGCGCACGAGCCCGTACCGGAGCTGTTCGAGCCCGGCGCGGACGACGAGGTCGCGGTGATCCGCTTCCGCACCGAGCTGGCCCCGCTCGTGGGGGAGTACCTCGACCGCGCGGAGCGCGAGGACGGGGGCGGCGTCACGACCGCGCGCCTGCGCGTGGCCGACGCGCGCAGCCTGAAGCGGCTGGCGGCGCGGCGCGGCGGCGCGGTCGAGATCCTCGAACCGGCCGCCGCCCGGCGGGCCGCGGCGGAGTGGGCCGAAGCCGCCCTCGCGCTGTACGGCGAGGACTGACGACGCACGGGGCATTCGAGGACGTCCCCGGAGGCGCGCGAGTTACACTGGCCCTGCGTACACGCATCCCCCGACGTTCGGAGTGAACATGGGCAACATGGGCCCCTGGCAGATCCTGCTGATCCTGGCCGTCATCCTGCTGATCTTCGGTGCCGCGAGGCTCCCCGCGCTCGCGAAGAGCCTCGGCCAGTCGGCCCGCGTCTTCCGGGGAGAGATCAAGCAGATGAAGGACGACGGCACGCCGGCCGAGCCGTCCGCGTCGACCGTGCAGTCCAAGGCCGCCGAGCCGCAGCCCGGCTACACGGTGAACGGCGAGCCGGCGCAGAAGCTGCCCGGCGAAGAGCACAAGCAGTAGCGCGCGGTGGCCACGGCTGACGCAGACGTGACCATCGAGGAGGACGAGCCGCCCCACGAACGGCGGATGACCCTGGCGGGCCACCTGCTCGAGCTGCGGCGGCGGCTGATGATCGCCGCGATCGCGTTGCTCGCGGGCATGATCGCGGCGTTCTTCCTGACGGATCTCGTCATCCAGGGGCTGCTGTACCCGATCTCCGTCGTGAGCGAGAAGCTCGGCGACGACTTCACGCGCCTGGCCTACACGGGCATCACGAGCGCGTTCGACATGCGGCTGCGAATCTCGTTCGCGATCGGCCTCATCATCTCCGCGCCGGTGTGGCTGTGGCAGATCTGGGCGTTCATCATGCCCGGGCTCAAGAAGAAGGAGATCTGGTACACCGTCGGCTTCCTCGGCGCCGCCATCCCGCTCTTCTTCGGGGGCTGCTTCGTCGCGATCATGCTGCTGCCGAACATCATCCTCGTGATGAGCGAGTTCGTGCCGAACGAGGCCTTCGCGTCACAGTTCTACGAGTCGTCCGCCTACTACGACTTCGTCTTCAAGCTCATCACGATCGTCGGCGTCTCCTTCGTGCTGCCGGTGTTCCTCGTGGCGCTGAACCTCGCGGGCGTCGTGAGCGGCAAGACCATCGTGAAGGGCTGGCGCATCGCGCTCATCATCGCCCTCATCTTCGGGATGATGGCGTCGCCGCCCGCCGACATCGTCACGATGCTCGTGCTCGCCGCGATCCTGTTCGTGCTCTACCTGGCCGCCGGCATCATCTCGCTGCTGTTCGACCGCCGCAGGCGGAAGCAGAACCCCGACCTGTACGTCGAGGTCTAGCCGCATGAGGCATCCCGTCACGGCCGCGTTCGCGGCGAAGCAGCGCTTCGAGCTGGATCCCTTCCAGGTCGCCGGCTGCGAGGCGCTCGAGGAGGGGCGCAGCGTGCTCGTGGCCGCGCCGACGGGCGCCGGCAAGACGATCGTGGGCGAGTTCGCCGTGCACCTGGCGATGCAGACGCCGGGCGACAAGGCGTTCTACACGACGCCGATCAAGGCGCTGTCCAACCAGAAGTTCCGCGAGTTGCAGGACGTGTACGGCGAGGAGAACGTCGGCCTGCTCACCGGCGACGTCAACATCAACGGCGACGCCCGCGTCGTCGTGATGACGACCGAGGTGCTGCGCAACATGATCTACGCCGGCTCATCGTCGCTCACGGGCCTGCGGTACGTCGTGATGGACGAGGTGCACTACCTCGCCGACCGGTTCCGCGGCGCCGTGTGGGAGGAGGTCATCATCCACCTCCCCGAGAGCGTGCGGCTCGTGTCGCTGTCGGCCACGGTCTCGAACGCCGAGGAGTTCGGCGACTGGCTCGGCACGGTGCGCGGCGACACCGAGATCATCGTGTCGGAGACCCGCCCCGTGCCGCTCGAGCAGCACGTGCTCGTGCGCGGCGACCTGCTGCCGCTGTTCGACGAACGCGCCGATGCCGCGGCAGGCCGAGTGAACCGCCAGCTGCTGCGGATCGGCGGGGGCGGATCGGGCGCGTACGATCGCACGTTCGACGGGCGCCGGCGCGGCGGCCGCCGCGGCGGGCGGGGCGGGGCGGGACCGGGACCGCGGATGCCGCGGATCGACCGGCCCGACGTCATCCGGCTGCTGGAGCGGTCCAACCTGCTGCCCGCGATCTTCTTCATCTTCAGCCGCGCCGGGTGCGACGGGGCCGTGCAACAGGTGCGCCGCAGCGGCCTGCGCCTGACGACCGCGGACGAGCGGGCCGAGATCCGCCGGATCGTGGACGAGCGCACGGGCACGCTCGCCGAGGAGGACCTCGGCGTGCTGGGCTGGTGGGAGTGGCGCGACAGCCTCGAGCGCGGCGTCGCGGCGCACCACGCCGGACTGCTGCCGGCGTTCAAGGAGGTCGTGGAGGAGCTGTTCCAGCGCAAGTTGCTGAAGGCCGTCTTCGCCACCGAGACGCTCGCGCTCGGCATCAACATGCCCGCCCGCACGGTGGTGCTCGAGAAGCTCGAGAAGTTCAACGGCGAATCCCGCGTGCCCATCACGCCGGGGGAGTACACGCAGCTGACCGGCCGGGCCGGACGCCGCGGCATCGACGTCGAGGGCCACGCGGTCGTGCAGTGGACGGACCAGCTCGATCCGGAGGCCGTCGCGTCCCTCGCCTCGCGCCGCACGTATCCGCTCAACTCCTCGTTCCGGCCCACCTACAACATGGCCGTGAACCTCATCGACCAGTTCGGGCGGCGCCGGGCCCGCGCGATCCTCGAGTCGTCGTTCGCGCAGTTCCAGGCCGACCGCTCGGTCGTCGGCCTCGCGCGGCAGGTGAAGGACGCGGAGGGCTCGCTCGAGGGCTACGCGAAGGCGATGGCCTGCGATCGCGGCGACTTCGTCGAGTACTCCGGGATGCGCCGCGAGCTGGGCGACCTCGAGAAGGCACAGCGGCGCGACACCGGCGCCTCGCGCGCCCAGCGCGAGCAGCGCACGCAGCAGATCACCGCGCTGCGCAAGCGGATGACGCGGCACGCGTGCCACAAGTGCCCCGACCGCGAGCAGCACGCGCGCTGGGGCGAGCGGTACCAGAAGCTCAAGCGCGACACCGACCGCATCCGCAGGCAGATCGCCTCGCGCACCGGCACGGTCGCTCGGCGGTTCGACCGGATCATCGACGTGCTCGTCGAGCTGGACTACGTCGTGCTCGACGGCAACGAGGCCACGCTCACCGAGGCCGGCGCGCGCATGAAGCGGATCTACGGCGACCGCGACCTGCTCGTGGCCGAATCGCTGCGCGCCGGCATCTGGGAGGGCCTCGACGCCCCGGCGCTCGCGTCGCTGGCCTGCTGCCTCGTGTACGAGCCGCGCGGGCGCGAGGAGCTGGGCGGGCATCCGCTGCCGCGCGGTCCCTTCCGCGAGGCGCTCAGCCGCACGCAGGAGCTGTGGGCGCGGCTCGACGACCTGGAGCAGGATCACCGGCTGCCCGGCACGCAGGAGGTCGCGACGGGCCTGGCGCAGGCGATGCACATGTGGGCGCGCGGCCAGATGCTCGACCGCGTGCTCGGCGAGGCCGACATGGCGGCCGGCGACTTCGTGCGCTGGGCGAAGCAGACGATCGACCTGCTCGACCAGCTCTCCGGCACGGCCTCGGGCGACCTCGCCCGCACGGCCCGCCGCGCCCTCGACCAGGTGCGCCGCGGCATCGTCGCCTACTCCGCTCTGTAGCTTGCGGTGGTCGCTTCATCTCCGGCGCTTCGCGCCTCCGTTCAGCAACCGATGGTGGTCACACCCGTCGGTTGCTGAACGGAGCGGCGCAGCCGCGCAGATGAAGCGACCAGAGCAACCCGCCGCCCGTGCCGAAGCCCAGGGTCGCAGCCGTCGCTCGGCTCGGGTGGAATAGGCTTCTCCTCATGCCCGAACGCCGCCCGCCGCTGCCGCTGTGGGCGGCCGTCCCCGTCGCGGCGGCCGGCGGGCTCGCGCTCGATGCGAGCTTCCCGAGCGCCGGCATCTGGCCGCTCGCCTTCGTCGCCGTGGGCATCTCGCTCGTCACGCTCATCGGCCGCCGCGCCGGCGCGGCGTTCCTCGTCGGCCTCGCCTTCGCCGCCGCGTTCTACTACCCGCACGTCGACTGGGCGGCCGGATTCCTCGGCGCCAACGAGCTCGCGTGGGTCCCGTGGGTCGCGCTGGCCGGCGTCGAGAGCCTCTTCATGGCGCTCGGCGCGATCCTGCTCGCGCTCGCGTACCGCTGGACCGACGCCTGGGGCGGCTGGGCGCGGCTGATCGGCGTGCCCGCCCTCGTGGCCGGCCTGTGGACCGCGCGCGAGGTCGTGATGGGCTCGTGGCCGTACGGCGGCTTCGCGTGGGGCCGGATCGGCATGAGCATGTCGAGCGCGCCGCTCGCGCAGGTGGCGTCGTGGATCGGCGTGACGGGCCTGACCTTCCTCGTCGTGCTCTTCGCGGCGATGCTCATCGAGGTCGTGCGTGCGTCTGCGCGGGCGAGGAGCGGCGCGCAGGATCGCGCGACCCGCGCCCGCATCGCCGGAACCGCCGCCCCGGCGGGGGTCGTGCTCGCGATCCTGGCGCTCGTGCCGCAGTTCCCCACGAGCCCCGCCGGCACGATCCGCGTCGGCGCCGTGCAGGGCAACGGCCCCGCGGCGTACGTCGACGAGCGCGACTACCTCGACGTGCTGCGCGCGCAGCTTGCGGCCACACGCGAGCTCGAGGGCGAGGACCTCGACGTCATCCTCTGGCCGGAGGGCGGCGTCGACGCCGATCCCCGCGCGGAGCGGTCGGTCGCGCGCATCCTCGAGGACGTCGCCGACGACCACGGCGCGCCGCTGCTCATGAACGCGGCCAGCGCCGAGGGCGACGACGTGTACAACATGTCGATGCTGTGGACGGCCGACGGGCTCGACCAGACGCACTCCAAGCGCAACCCCGTGCCGTTCGGGGAATATGTGCCCGACCGTGCGTTCTACGAGGCGATCGTCCCGTCCCTCATCGGCATGATCGGGCGCGAGTACACCCCCGGCACGGATTCGCCCGTGTTCGACCTCGCCGGGACGGCGGCCGGCCTGGCCATCTGCTTCGACGTGATCGACGACTCCTTCATCCGCGAGGGGATCCGCGACGGGGCCCAGGTTTTCCTGTTCCAGACGAACAACGCCGACTTCCGCGGCACCGACGAGAACCTGCAGCAGCTCGCCTTTGCGCGCATGCGCGCGATCGAGACGGGGCGCAGCGTCGTGAACCTCTCGACCGTCGGCACGAGCCAGCTCATCGCGCCCGACGGCGCCACGCTCGCGCAGGTGGGCGTCGACGTGGCCGGCGTCATCGTCGCCGACGTCGAGCTGCGCGACGGGCTGACGGCGGGCGTGGTGCTGGGCCCGTGGGTCACGGGCCTGCTCACCGCCGGGTCGTTCCTCGCACTGCTCGTGCTCGGCGTCCTGCGCCGGCGGCGGCGCACCGGCGCGGGTGCCGGGGACGAGACCCCGTGACGTCCGGGGCTCGGGCGGCTACGCTGGCCCCATGTCGATGAGCGTGGTGCGGCCCCGTGGCGATCGAGTGCTCGTGGGCGTGTGCGGGCTGATCGCGCGCCGGTTCGGTCTGTCGTCGACGCTCGTGCGCGTGCTCGCCGTGATCGGGGTGCTCTTCTTCGGATGGACGATCCCGGTCTACATCGCGCTGTGGGTCGTCGTCCCGAGCGACTGACGCCGAGCGAGAGGAGCCGAGATGGCCGATCAGGATCAGGACGCGCAGTTCTGGTACAACTCCAAGACGGGCGAGGTGGAGCAGGGGCTCGTGTCGCCGGCCCCCGACCGCATCGGCCCGTTCGCCACGGCCGACGAGGCCGCGAGGGCCTACGAGATCCTCGCCGCGCGCTCGCGCAAGTGGGCCGAGGAGGAGGCCCGCGAGGACGACTGGGGCGCGGGGTCCGCCGCACCGTGAATCCGCCCGCCGACCACTAGGCTGGGATCTCCGGCGTCATCCCTTCGGAGAGGATTCGATGGACAAGCAGATGGACTTCGTCCTGCGCACGATCGAGGAGCGCGGCGTCAAGTTCGTGCGACTGTGGTTCACCGATGTGATCGGCACGCTCAAGTCGCTCGCGATCGCGCCCGCCGAGGTGGAGGGCGCCTTCACCGAGGGCATCGGGTTCGACGGCTCGGTGATCGAGGGCCTCACACGCTCGCACGAGTCCGACCTGCTGGCCCACCCCGACGCCTCGACGTTCCAGATCCTGCCGTGGCGCGGCACCGTCGATCCGACGGCCGCCATGTTCTGCGACCTCACGATGCCCGACGGCCAGCCCGCCGTCGCCGATCCGCGCAACGTGCTCAAGCGCACGCTCGCGAAGGCCGCCGAGGCCGGGTTCAGCTTCTACACGCACCCGGAGATCGAGTTCTACCTGCTGAAGTCGCGCACGTTCGGCACCGACGGGCCGGAGCCCGTGGACCACGCCGGGTACTTCGACAACGTGCCGGGCGGCACGGCCCACGACTTCCGCCGCAGCTCGGTGCGCATGCTCGAGGACCTCGGCATCTCGGTGGAGTACAGCCACCACGAGGGCGGGCCCGGTCAGAACGAGATCGACCTGCGCTACGCCGACGCGCTCGCGATGGCCGACAACATCATGACCTTCCGCACGGTCGTGAAGGAGGTCGCGATCGAGCAGGGCGTGCACGCCACGTTCATGCCGAAGCCGTTCGCCGCGCATCCCGGATCGGGCATGCACACGCACATGTCGCTCTTCGAGGGCGATGTGAACGCCTTCTACGAGGAGGGCGCCGAGTACCAGCTGTCGAAGGTGGGCCGGCACTTCGTCGCGGGTCTGCTGGCGCACGCCCGCGAGATCTCGGCGGTCACGAACCAGTTCGTGAACTCGTACAAGCGCCTGTGGGGCGGCGACGAGGCGCCCAGCTACGTCACGTGGGGTCACAACAACCGCTCGGCGCTCGTGCGCGTGCCGCGCTACAAGCCGGGCAAGAGCAGCTCGGCGCGCGTGGAGCACCGCGGCATCGACTCGGCCGCGAACCCCTACCTGTCGTACGCGCTCATGCTCGCCGCCGGCCTGAAGGGCATCGAGGACGAGTACGAGCTGCCCGCCGAGGCGGAGGAGAACGTCTGGGCCCTCAGCGACGCCGAGCGCCGCGCGCTGGGCTACCGCGCGTTGCCGCAGACGCTCGACGAGGCCGTCGCCGCCATGGAGGACAGCGAACTCGTCGCCGAGACGCTCGGCGAGCAGGTCTTCAGCTACGTGCTCGCGAACAAGCGGCGCGAGTTCGAGCAGTACCGCTCGCAGATCACGCCCTTCGAGCTGCGTCACCACCTCGACATCGTCTGATCGGCACGATGCCGAGGAACGCCGGGTCGCGCGCATGAGTTCGGGCAGCCGGGCCACCGCGCGCACCGGGCTCGTGCGCCTCGGGTTCGCGCGCGTCGACGAGGCCGAGGACCGCATCGCCGAGCTCGCCGAGGCCACCGGCCTGGAGCGCGCCGTGCTGCTCGACGGCGCGGGCGAGGCGGCCGACCCGGACGAGGCATTGGCGTGCCTCGTGCTCATCGCGCGGCGCCACGCCGAGGCGGTGGCCGGCGCGCTGCGCCCCGAGCGCGCGCGGCGCACGGCGTGGCGGCTGCTGGGCGCGTCGCGGGGCTTCGGCGAGTTCTACCTGCGGCGGCCCGAGCACCTCGCCGCGCTGGCGACGGCGGGGGAGCGGCTGCCGACGGCCGACGAGATGGGGCGCGCGCTGCGGGACGCCGTCGGCTCGGCGGAGGGGTTCGCCGAGACGTGCGACGAATCGGCGTGGGTCGCGCTGCGCGTGGCGTATCGCGCCCAGCTGGCGCGGATCGCGGCCTTCGATCTGCTTGCGCCCGCGCCCGTCGAGGTGCTCCCGGCCGTGTCCGCCGCGCTCGCGGACCTCGCCGGCGCGGCGCTCGAGGCCTCGCTCGCCGTCGCCCGCACGCGCGTGGCCACCGGCACGGGCGGGGCGGGCCTGTTTCCGCGCGAGGAGGTGGCCGACACGTGCCTGGCCGTGATCGGCATGGGCAAGGCCGGCGCGCGCGAGCTGAACTACGTCAGCGACGTCGACGTGATCTTCGTCGCCGGCCCGCGCGAGGGATCCGGCCTGGACGAGAGCCGCGCGGTCGACATCGCCACGCGCCTGGCCGTGCAGACGATGCGGGGCATCTCGGGCTTCGAGGCCGAGCCGCCGCTGTGGGAGGTCGACGCGAACCTGCGACCCGAGGGCAAGCAGGGCGCGCTCGTGCGCACGCTCGAGTCGCACGTGGCGTACTACGAGCGATGGGCGCAGAGCTGGGAGTTCCAGGCGCTGCTGAAGGCGCGCCCGCTCGCGGGCGACGCCGCGCTCGGCGAGGCGTACGTCGCGGCGCTGCGGCCGGCGGTGTGGCAGAGCGCGGCGCGCGAGAACTTCGTCGACGGCGTGCAGCGCATGCGCGAGCGCGTGACGGAGCACATCCCGCCCGACGACGTGCCGTACCAGCTCAAGCTCGGCCCCGGCGGGCTGCGCGACATCGAGTTCGCCGTGCAGCTGCTGCAGCTCGTGCACGGCCGCACCGACGAGGCGGTGCGCCAGCGCGGCACGCTCGAGGCGCTCGAGGCGCTGGCCGACGGTGGGTACATCGGCCGCGCCGACGCCGCGGCGTTCGACGACCACTACCGCCGGCTGCGGCTCATGGAGCACCGGCTGCAGCTGCAGGGCCTCAGCCGCACGCACCTCATGCCGCGCGACGACGACGGCGTGCGCGTGCTCGCGCGCGCCACGGGCCTCGCGGCCACCGGCTCCGGTCTGCGCGAGGCGTGGGAGCGCATCAAGCGCGAGGTGCGCGACATCCACCTGCGCATCTTCTACCGCCCGCTGCTGTCGGCCGTCGCCGCGCTGCCGAGCGACGAGGGCCAGCTCACCCCGCAGCAGGCGCACGACCGCCTCGCCGCCATCGGCTTCCACGATCCGGGCGGCGCGCTGCGGCACATCGAGGCGCTCACGAGCGGCATCAGCCGCAAGGCCACCATCACGCGGCATCTCATGCCCGTCATGCTGCGCCGCTTCGCCGAGGGGGTCGATCCCGACTACGGCCTCATCGCCTTCCGCCGGATCAGCGAGCGGCTGGGCACGTCGCCGTGGTTCCTGCGCATGCTGCGCGACTCGGCGGGAGCCGCCGACGCGCTGGCCAAGCTGCTGTCGGGGTCGAAGTACGTCGGAGAGCTCATGGAGTGGATCCCGGAGTCGGTCGCGTGGCTGGACGGCGGCGCGCAGCTGCGCCCGCGCGGCGGCGCCCAGCTCGCCGAGGAGGCGCGCGCGATCCAGTCCCGGCACGCCACGATGCAGGACGCCATGCGGGCGGTGCGCGCGCTGCGTCGTCGCGAGCTGCTGCGCGCGGCGATGGCGTCGATCCTGGGCGCCGTGACGATCAGCGAGCTCTCGGCGGCGCTGACGACGATCACGGAGGTCACGATCCAGGCGGCGCTGCGGGCCGTGCGCCGTGAGGTCGTGCCGCCCGAGGACGACGCGCTCGACATCGCGGTGATCGGCATGGGGCGCTTCGGCGGCGCCGAGATCGGCTTCGGGTCGGACGCCGACGTGCTGTACGTGTACCGGCCGCAGGGTGTGGATCCGCAGCGCGCGCAGCGCTACGCCGAGCGCATCGTCGCCGAGCTGCGCCAGCAGTCCGAGGATCACCGCGTGCCGCTCGAGCTCGACGCGGGCCTGCGGCCCGAGGGGCGCAACGGGCCCATCGTCCGCTCCCTCGACGCGTACCGGGAGTACTACCGCCGGTGGTCGCTCTCGTGGGAGGCGCAGGCGCTGCTGCGGGCGCGGGGGATCGCGGGATCGGCGAGCCTGATCGAGGCCTTCCTCGAGATGGCGGACGAGGTGCGATACCCGGGGGAGCTGGATCCGCAGGAGGTGCGGGAGATCCGGCGCATCAAGGCGCGCGTCGAGAACGAGCGACTGCCGCAGGGCGCCGATCCGCGCCGTCACCTCAAGCTCGGCCCCGGCGGGCTCAGCGACGTGGAATGGCTCGTGCAGGTGCTGCAGCTGCAGCACGCGCACGAGGTGCCGGGGCTGCGCACGACCTCGACGCTCGGCGCCCTCGCGGCGGCCGTGGACGCGGAGCTCGTGCCGGCCGAGCCCGCGCGACGCCTCGAGGAGGCGTGGCGGCTCGCGTCGCGGCTGCGCTCGGCCAACACGCTGCTCACGGGCCGCACGAGCGACGTCCTGCCGAGCGACCGGCGCGACCTCGACGGCATCGCCCGCATCCTGGAGTACCCGGCCGGCTCGGCCACGGCGCTGGAGGAGGACTGGCTGCGCACGTCGCGCCGCGCCCGCCGCGCCTTCGAGAACCTCTTCTACGGCTGATCGCGCGGAACACGACGCCGGCCCGCCGCGCCTCGGCGCACAGATCTCGCCGTTCCCCACACGATCCTGGCGCAATCGTGTGGGGGAAGGCCCGTCGCGTGCGAGAAGGCCCGGCCCCGCGGACGGCGGGACCGGGCCTTCTCGGCGTGGAACGGCGTCAGACGCCGTAGTACAGCTCGAACTCGAACGGGTGCGGACGCTGCTGCATCGGCAGGATCTCGTTCTCGTACTTGTACTCGATCCACGTGTCGATCAGCTCGTCGGTGAAGACGCCGCCGGCCGTGAGGAACTCGCGGTCCTTGTCGAGGGCCTCGAGCGAGTCGAGCAGCGAGTTCGGCACCTGCGGGATGCCCTTGGCCTCCTCGGCCGGCAGCTCGTAGAGGTCCTTGTCGATCGGCTCGTGCGGCTCGATGCGGTTCTTGATGCCGTCGATGCCGGCCATCAGCTGCGCCGCGAACGCGAGGTAGGGGTTGCCCGACGAGTCCGGCGCGCGGAACTCGATGCGCTTGGCCTTGGGGTTCGAGCCCGTGATCGGGATGCGGATCGCCGCCGAGCGGTTGCCCGCCGAGTAGACGAGGTTGACCGGCGCCTCGAAGCCCTTGACCAGGCGGTGGTAGCTGTTCAGCGTGGGGTTCGTGAACGCGAGCACCGCGTGGGCGTGCTTGAGCAGACCGCCGATGTACCAGCGCGCGACGTCCGAGAGCTGGGCGTAGCCCTTCTCGTCGTAGAACAGCGGCTTGCCGTCGGCCCACAGCGACTGGTGGGTGTGCATGCCCGATCCGTTGTCGCCGAAGAGCGGCTTCGGCATGAAGGTGGCGGTCTTGCCCCACTCCTCGGCCGTGTTCTTCACGATGTACTTGAACTTCAGGATGTCGTCCGCGGCGTGGACCATCGTGTCGAACTTGTAGTTGATCTCCGCCTGGCCGGCCGTGCCCACCTCGTGGTGCGAGCGCTCGACCTCGAGCCCGACCTCGATGAGCTTCAGCACGATGTCGTCGCGGATGTCGGCCTGCTTGTCGACGGGCGAGACGGGGAAGTAGCCGCCCTTGTGGGGCGTCTTGTTGCCGAGGTTGCCGCCCTCCTCCTCGCGGCCCGAGTTCCATGCCGCCTCCTCGGAGTCGACCGAGTAGAAGCTCTTGCCCGAGGTGACCTCGTAGCGCACGTCGTCGAAGATGAAGAACTCGGCCTCGGGGGCGAA
The DNA here is from genome assembly GCF_053588335.1 of Microbacterium sp. NPDC003461. Lineage (NCBI taxonomy): Bacteria > Bacillati > Actinomycetota > Actinomycetes > Micrococcales > Microbacteriaceae > Microbacterium > Microbacterium sp. NPDC003461. The sequence goes on from NZ_JBSFPT010000037.1 coordinate 18,842, forward strand.
GAACGCGGTGTCGGCGATGCCGGTGGAGGCGAGGTACTTCTCCGCCTTCTTGGCGACCTGGCGCGGGTCCTTCGAGTAGATCTCGCCGTTGCGCGGGTTGTAGATGTCGAACACCATCACGAGCGTCTTGGCCTCGCGGAACGGGTCGACGTAGCCGGTGGTGACGTCGGGGATGAGCTGCATGTCCGACTCGTTGATGTTCGCGAAGCCGCGGATCGAGGAGCCGTCGAAGAGCTGTCCGACCGTGAAGAACTCTTCGTCGACGGTCGAAGCCGGGATGTTGAAGTGCTGCTGGACACCGGGGAGGTCCGTGAAACGGATGTCGAGGAACTTGACGTCCTCGTCCTTGATGAACTTGAGCACCTCGGAGGAATCTTTGAACATTGAGGCTCCAGGTTGGGGATCTTCGGGTCGGACACCCTCCACGGGTGACCCCCCGACCGTATCCGGGCGGCATTGCTCGAGGGTGTCCCGAATGTTTCCGGGGTGTTACGCGGCGGCGGCCGGTCCGCCGGGTCCGGCGGTCGCTCAGATGGCCCGCCGTAGGCTGGAGGGGTGACCGACGCGCATGCCGACACCGACTATCCGGGCAGGGATCTGGGACTGCCGCGCACGGGACCGGGGAGCCTCGGATCGCTCGGCAGGCGGATCGGCGGGCTCGCGATCGACTGGGCGGCCGCCTACGTGATCGCCGCGACGTTCTTCGCCTCGGAGGCGCTGGCGATCCACCTCACGTTCATGGCGATCCACATCGTCTTCATCCCGACGATCGGCGGCAGCCCCGGCCACCGCATCTTCGGCCTGCGGGTGCAGCGGGCCACCGGCGGGTGGGCGGGGCTGTGGCGCCCGCTCGTGCGCACGGTGCTGCTGGGCCTGGTCATCCCCGCCGTCATCTGGCAGGACGGTCGTGGCCTGCACGACGGCGTGGCGGGAACGGCGCTCGTCCGCGCCTGACCCGGATCGCGCCGCGCGGCACGACGAAAGGGCCGCCCGAACCGCGATCGGCGGTGGGGCGGCCCTTCGGCGTGCGGCGAGGCTCAGCGCGGGCGCGGGGCGCGGGCGCGCATCGGGTCGATGCCCTTGGGGATCGGAAGCGACGACATCGTGCCGCCGAGCGACTCGAGGCGCTGCACGACGGCGCCCATCGTGGCGCGGTCGATGGCCTTGGGGAGCGCCTTGACGGTCTTGGCGAGGTCCTTGATCGGGATCTCGCCCTCGCCGTGGCCCACGTAGAACTCGTGCACGGGCACGCCGTGCGCGGCACGGGTGGCCTTCATCCGCTCGTCGCGGAACAGCTTCTTGAGGCGGCCGCGCGAACCCTCTCCGACGAGCACGATGCCGCCGCGACCCACGGCGCGGTACACGGCCTCCTGCGTCTTGGGGTTCACGCCCACCGGCATCTCGTCGGCGCGCCAGCGCCGGCCGAGCATGGTCGAGAGCACGTGGCCCGCGGCGCCGGGCATGCCGTCGATGCGGCGGTACATGACGACGGTCGACAGCCGCGTCATGAGGATCATCGACGCGAGCACGCCCAGCATGAGGCCGAAGATCGGCCACAGGATGAATCCCCACACGTTCGGCTGCAGGAGGAACGCGAGCAGCACGCCCAGGCCGGTGCCCGCGAGGACGATGCCCGCCAGCACCCAGGGCAGCCACGCGAACACCTCGCGCGTGAACGTGAAGAGCTGCCTGAGCTGAGAGAAGAATCCCGGGCGCTTCTCCGCCTCGGTACCGCGTGCTGCCATACCCTCCAGCCTACCGAGTGCCCGCGCCGTCCACGTGCTGCTCGGCTCGCTCACAGCGTGCCGGAAGGACCGATCGGTCCACGGATGCCGCCGCCGCGCCCCGAACCGGCGGCCTGCGCCGCACGCTGGAGGCATGACGTGGGAGCGGACCATCGACGGCGGCGAGGAGCACGGCGAGCTCGTCGGCGGCGCCTACCGCCCGATCCGGCGCCTCGCGCCCGGTGAGGCGCCCATCCCCGGCGAGCTCGCGGCCGTGGGGGACGACACCGTCGTGCTCGTCGATGTCGGGGAGCTCGCCGGGTGGGCGGGGTGGGCGCATGGCCGCTCGCAGCACGTGTGCGGCGTGACCGATGTCGTTCGGCGCACGCGCGGCCACGATGCCGTGCTGTCGCGGTGCGTGCTCCGGCTCGACGCCGCCCTGCGCGCGGCCCCGCCGCTGTCGGGCGGCGAGGCCGTGACCCTCGCCGTCAGCGTGCTGCGCGGCGCGGGGGAGGTGCGGCGCGCCCGCGGCGGCGAAGGGTCGCGCGGCGCGTGGTGGCTCACAGCCGAGGGACGGCCGGCTTTCGTTCCGGCGCTGCGCGACGCGGCGGACGGCGAGGACTGCGGCGCCGCGGCGGCGCGGATCGTGGAGGAGGCGGCCGCGGGCGTCCAGGACCGCATCGTGCGCAGGCTGCTGGACGAGGCGTGCGGGTGGCTCGACGATCCCGACGCGGCGGGGGATGCCGCTGAGGCGCTCGAGGAGCGGCTGTTCGAGGCCTGCGCGCCGCGGCCGCTCGGGCGCCTGCTCGAGCCGCCGGGCGACGATGAGGGCGAGCAGGTCGCCGTCGCGCCGGGCCGCGCCACCGACCGCCGGACGCGGCGCGAGCTGCGCGCGGCGCGCGGGGCGCGGCGGCGCGCGACGCGGGGCACGCGCGGCTCCGGGGGTGCCACCGCGCGCCTCGACCTGAGGGAGGCGATCGACGCGGCCCTGGCCGGGCGGGTGGCGGAGGGCGTGTCGGACGGCCTGGCCGAGGCCCGTCGGCGCCTCAGGGCCCTGCGCGATCGCCGGGGAGCGCCGTTCGTGCTCGGCGCCGTCGCCGCGGCGGCGGTCGTCGTCGGCGGGCTCCTGTGGCCGAGCGACGAGACGCCCGCGGCCGCCGGGCCCGGAGCGCAGGCCGCCGCGCGCGAGGGCGTGATCCCGGCCCTGGGGAGGTGACATGCGGCACTTCGCACGCGACGCGGGCCTGAGCTTGTTCTTCCTCGC
>NZ_JBSFPT010000038.1:0-21565 GCF_053588335.1 Microbacterium sp. NPDC003461
GCGCGCAGCGCCTCCTCGAGCGGCACCCACTCGAGCCGCATGTCGGACTCCTCGTCCTCGCGGCCGGGGTCGGGCGCCGCCGATGCCGTCGGGCTGGGCGTGGGTGTGGGGGTGGGATCGCGCGGGTGACGGGATTCTCGGCGCGGGTCTGGATTCTCGCGGGTGTGCGGCGATCAGGCCGCGGACCAGCCGCCGTCCGAGGGCAGGATGACGCCGTTGAGGTTGGTGGCGTCGTCGGTCAGCAGGAACGTGATCGACGCGGCCAGCTGCGAGGCGTGGGCGATCGAGGGGATCGCCGCCATGCCGCGCTGGATGCGGGGCGCGGCGAACTCGCTGGCGAACGTGCCCTCGATGTTCGTCGCCACGGCGCCGGGCGCCACCGCGTTGATCCGCACGCCTGTGAGCGCGTAGAGGTACGCCGAGCTCTTCGTCATGCCGACGACCGCGTGCTTCGACGCGGTGTACGCCGTGCCGGCGGCCGAGCCGCGCAGGCCGGCCTCGCTGGCGACGTTCACGATCGATCCGGCGCCGCGCTCGAGCATGCCGGGCAGCACCGCCTTCATGAGCTTGAACGAGCCCGTCACGTTGACGGCGAAGACCTTCTCCCACAGCGCGGGGTCGATCTCGTGGATCGGCTGCATCCGGTCCATGATGCCCGCGACGTTGGCGAGGCCGTCGATCCGGTCGCCGGCGGCGGCCGCGATCTCGGAGACCGCCGCGTCGTCGGTGATGTCGGCGACGACCTTGACGATGTTCAGCGCGGGGAACTCCCCGACGAGCTCGTCCAGGCCGGCCTCGTTCATGTCGACCGCCACGACGGTGCCGCCCTCGCGCGCGATGCGCGATGCGGTCGCGCGGCCGATGCCCGATCCGGCTCCCGTGACGATGATCGTGCGGCCGTCGAACCGGCCGGGCGTGATCTTCTCCTCCCACTGGGCCATCTGGGGTCCCTGGGCAGCTGCGGCGTCGCTCATGGCGATGCGTCCTTTCGATACGCGGCCGGCGGATCGTGGTCGCCGTCGACCGAGGGGTGCGCCGTCGGATGGCGGCGCGACCGGACATGTATGTCCGGATCTACGAGATAGTTTAGTTCCCGTGGCCGAGCCCTCCAAGAGCAACCGCGGACCCGCCGCCGGTCCCGCGAACCGACGCGCCCTCATCGCGGCCGGGCGGGAGCTGTTCGCCGAGCAGGGCTTCGGGGTGCCGTTCAGTCAGATCGCCAAGCGGGCGGGCGTCGGCCAGGCCTCGCTGTACCGCCACTTCCCCGACAAGACGGCGCTGGCGGTCGCGGTGTTCGACGAGAACCTCGCGGCCGTCGAGGCGCAGGCGCACGACCTGCGCGGGCTGCTCGAGCTCGTCGTGGCCCAGGCGCGCATGTCGGCGTCGCTGCTCGAGGCGCTCGCGCCGTCGACCGATCCCGCCGTCGCCGCCCTCGCGCAGCGGCTGGAGCGGATCATCGCCGGGATCCTCGGGCGGGAGCGCGAGGCGGGTCGGGTGGACCCGTCTGTCACGGTCGAGGACGTCGCCACGGCCGTGAGCATGGCGGCGTTCCACACGGCGTTCGCGCCCGAGGGGCGGCCCGACGCCGGACGGGCCGCCATCGCGCTGATCGAGCGGGCCCTCGCACCGTAGCCTGGTCGGGTGGACCCGGCCGAGCTCTTCGACGAGGCGCGGCGACGGCTCGCGCCCGTGCCGCGGGAGGCCCTCGGCCGCCTGAAGCTGCCCGGCGGGCTGCGGCGGGCGCTGGGCGCCCGGCCCCGGATCGTGCCCGATGGCGAGGCCTGGCGCGTGGGCGTGCTGCTGATCGGCGACGACGCCGTGCACGAGGTCGGCCAGGTGCTGCGCGCGAGCGAGGAGCGACGGCGCGGCTTCACCGCGGAGGCGGCGCGGCGGCGCGCCGAGGCGGCCGCGATGTGCGTGCGCGGGGGCTTCGCGGAGGGGACGACGGTCAACGTCGACCACGCGCGGATCGACCTGGCGGCGGTGGCGGCGGGAGAGGCGTCCGGCCCGCTCTCGTGGCGAGACGGCGCCCTCGTGGTGCGCTGGACCGCGGGCGGGGCGCTCATGCCGCTGGACGCATACCTCCGGGAGCGCGTCGCCATGCTGCGGGGAGAGTGACCGCACGCACGCACATCCGGCGGGCCGGGACAAGCCCCTGTCGGCGGATGTCGGCGGTGCGGAGAGTGGAGGCATGCATCCTCTCGAGAAGGCGAGGCGAGCCGACGTGAGCGATCCGCACGAGCGGTCCGTGCCGTCCCCGGCAGGGGAGAGCCGCCACCGCGACGGCCTGCGGCAGGTCGTCGTCGCGATCTGCGTCGTCGCCGCGATCGCCGCGGGCTTCCTCGGCTCCGGGGCGGCGGGCGGACGGTCGGTCGCCGAGACGCAGGGCGGCGCGCTCGGACCGGCCGGATCGCTGCTCGCGCCCGCGACGCCCGCGTTCATGATCTGGACGCCCCTCTACGCCGGGCTGGTCGCGTACGCCGTCTGGCAGGCACTGCCCGCCCAGCGGCACGATCCGCGGCACCGCGCAGCGGGGTGGTGGCTCGCGGCCGTCGCCGCGCTGGAGGGGCTGTGGATCCTCGCCGCGCAGCTGCTGCCGCTGTGGACCACCGTGGTCGTGATGGCACTGCTCGTCGGGGCCGCGTATCGGGCATTCCGCGGCGCGGCGACGACGCGGCGGCGCCAGAGCCTGCTCGGCGGTCTGCTGCTCGACGGGCTCGCGGGCGCGCATCTGGGCTGGGCGCTGGCGGCCGGTGTCGCGAACGCGGCGGCGTGGATCGCGGCGCTGAACCTGGGCGGCTGGGCGGGCGACGGCGGCGGCGTGCTGGCGCTCGTGGCCGTGTGCGCCGCGGGCATCGCCGTCTCGGCGCGCAACAGCTGGGCGGTCGCGATGCCGCTCGCCATCGCGTGGGGCACGGTGTGGATCGCCGTCGAGCGGCTCACCGGCGAGCCGCGCAGCGTTCCCGTCGCCGTTGCGGCGCTCGCCGCGGCCGCGCTGCTCACGGCGGTCTGCGTCGCGATGCGCGTCGTGATGCTGCGTGCCGGGCGCGACGGCGCGCCGGGCGCCGAGGCGTAGCGGCGGGCGCGCGGCCCCGCGGAGGAGAACGGTCGCACCGGAGGAGCGATGGGCCGATCCGGTCCTCCGCTGGCGCCGTTCTCCTCCGGACCGCAGCCGTGCCGCCCGGCGGGTGCCGGACGGGGCGCGGGTAGCCTTGCCGTATGGCCAAGGGCAGCGCGGGAGGCGGTCGCCGCGGCGGCGCCAGGGCGCCCCGCGGGGGACGGCCCCAGCCCACGCGTGCGCCCCGCGCCCCGAGCCCGGCCCCCCGCCGGCAGGCGGCGGACACCCCGGCGGCGCCCGAGCCCCGGGTCTTCCGGCTCGGCGTCATCCCCGGCGCCATGCCGGGCAAGTGGATCGAGCGGTGGCGGGAGCGCATGCCGCACGTCGCGCTCGAGCTCGTGCCGATCGCCGTCGCGGACCAGCGCGCGGCGCTGGACGACGGGCACGTCGACGCCGCGCTCGTGCGCCTGCCGCTGGCCGGGGATGCGGACGCCGTGCACGCGATCCGGCTCTACGACGAGACGCCCGTGGTGGTCGCCGGGCGGGACTCCTCGCTCCTGGCCGCCGACGAGCTGCACCCGGACGATCTGGAGGGCGAGGTGCTCGTGACGCCCGCCGACGATGTGCTCGGCCCGCTCGCCCTGCCCATCGTGGCGCCGCGCTTCGACGCTCCGGAGACGACGGAGGACGCCATCGCGATCGCCGCGACGGGGGTGGGGGTGGTGGTCGTCCCGCTCTCGCTGGCGCGCCTGCACCACCGCCGCGACGTGGACCACCGCGCGCTCGTAGGCGGCCCCGAGAGCACGGTGGCGCTGGCGTGGCGGCGGGACCGCGATTCCGACGACGTCCAGACGTTCGTGGGCATCACCCGCGGGCGCACCGCGCGCTCGTCGCGCTGAACGACCGCGTCACCGGCCGACGAGCCGCGGCCTCGACCGGTCCGAGCGGACCGTGGGATCTCGCTCGGCGGGTCCGGATGTCACGGGGGCTTGGTATCCTCGCGGTGCGAGGAAGAGGTGCCATGGCGACTCACGGTGAGAAGAAGCGGCGGGGCGCAAAGCTGCTCACGGTGTTCGGCATCGTGCTCATCGCCGCGGGAGCGGTGATGATCGGCACGTACGCCGTCATGCCAGAAGAGAGCGCGCGGGTGTACGGCGCGCTCAAGACCAAGGTCACGAGCACCGTCGACGAGGTCAAGGAAGAGGTCTTCGAGGAACTGCCGACGGTGCGAATCGGGGTCGTCGGCGGCCGGCACGAGCTCGACCTCTGCGATGGCACGTTCACCGTCATGAGCTCGTACGAGCGCGAGGGTGTGCCAGAGACGGCGGCCGCGCACAACAACTGCGGCGGCGACGTGCTGCTCGGCTGGGAGCAAGGGCAGCGGATTCGGATCGAGGGCCGCGACCAGGTCTACGAGGTCGTCGACATCCGGTACACGTCCAAGATCTGGTCGAGCACGGCCGACCTCGTCGGCCTCGGCGGTGAACTCGCGCTGCAGTCCTGCTTCTACGGCGAGGACCGCATGAAGTTCGTCGGCCTCGCCCCGGTCGATTCCTGACGCGCGTCAGGAGCGATCGATTCCTGACCGCCGTCGGTCCTGACGCGCGTCAGGCCGCGAGCAGGAAGCCGCGGCGGTCGGTCTTGACCCGCGCGCCGTCGGCGATGGACTCGTCGTCGCGGATGATCGCGCCGTCGGGGATGAGCGCCTCGGCGCCGATGTGCGAGCGCACGCCGATGTGGGCGTGCGAGCCGATCACGGCGTTCGGGCCGATCTGCGCGTTGGCGTCGATGATGGCGCCGGGGCCCACCTGCGCGCCGGGCTCGATCCACGCGCCCCGCGCGACGCGCGCGCCCGCGGCGATCCGCGCGCCCGGCTCGATGTAGGCGCCCGACTCGACGCGCGCCTCGGGGTGCACCTTGGCGCCGTGCGCGACGAGTCCTCGGCCGTTCACGTGCTTGCGGTAGCGCAGCGTCTCGCCGCGCTCGTTCTCGATGTCGACGTAGTTCTTGCCCACGATGTCCCTCCGCGGCCAGCGGTTGTGGCCGCCATTCCCCACCAACACCATGCCTCCCCGGGCTATTCCCGAGCGGGGAGCTTGCTCCACGTGCGCTGTGCCCGGTGCCCCTGACGCCGGATCGCGGTCGGGTCGCGGGCCTTCTATCGTTGACGGGTGACCGGATCATCCACCCCCGATCAGAAGCAGGTCGTCTTCGAGTGGGAGCAGACGCGCCACACGCTCGCGGAGGACGTGCTCGGCATCGTCACGGGCACGTTCGTCGTGGCCTTCGGGCTGCACCTGCTGAAGGCGGTGGGGGCCGTCACCGGCGGCACGGCGGGGCTCGCGCTGCTCATCGACCAGCTCTCGGACGTGCCGTTCTGGCTCATCTTCGCCCTCGTGAACGCCCCCTTCGTCGCCCTCGCGCTGTGGAAGAAGGGTGCGCGCTTCACGGTGCTCACGGCGATCTGCGTGGGCGGCGTGGCCGCACTCTCGGCCGTGAACGTCGCCTGGGTCCCCGTCTCTGGCCTGCAGCCGGTCTACGCCGTGCTGGGCGGCAACCTGCTGGTCGGGGTGGGGCTGCTCATCCTGTTCCGCCACGGTGCGAGCGTGGGAGGGGTGAACATCGTCGCGATCCTCGTGCAGGACCGCACCGGCTTCCGTGCGGGGTGGACGCAGATGATCGTCGACGTGCTCATCGTCGTCGCGGCGTTCTTCGCGGTGGACTGGCGCATGGTGCTGCTCTCGGCCGCCGGCGCCGTCGTGCTCAACCTCGTGCTCGCGCTGAATCACCGCCCCGGCCGCTACATCGGGCACTGAACCGGATCAGGCCGCCGGCTGGCACACCGGGCACCAGTACACGACGCGCTCGCTCGCGGGGGTCGCGCCGAGGGCGCCGCGCCGGATCGGCGTGCCGCACCGGCGGCACGGGCGGTGCTCGCGGCCGTACACCCAGCGCTCCTGCCCGCGCCGCGCGACGCCGGTGAAGATGCGCACCGGCAGGTCGACGTTGCGCCGGATGGTGCGGGCGCCGAGCTCGAGCAGGGCGACGGCGTCGACAGCCGTCGCGGGCGTCTCGGGGTGCACGCCGCGCAGGAACAGCAGCTCGCTCGCGTACTCGTTGCCGAACCCGGCGACGTGGCGCTGATCCTGCATCGCCACGTGGATCGGGCGAGGATCGGCGGCCACGTTCGCCGCGGCGAGGGCGAGGTCCCAATCGGGCCCGAGCGGATCGGGGCCGAGATGGCCGACGACGCGGTGCTCATCGCGCGTCGGCATCACCTCGACCATCGCCAGGTCGAAGCCGACCGCCTCGGCGCCGCGCACCCCGACGACCGCGCGCGCCCGGAACGCGGGGCGCGGCCAGCGCTCGCCCTCGCGCAGCACCCACCACTCGCCCTCCATCTTGAGGTGCGAGTGCAGGGTGGCATCGCCGATCCGGTGCAGCAGGTGCTTGCCGCGCGCGACGACCTCGCGCACGGTGCTGCCGCGCAGGTCGGCGGTGGCGGACGCGGGCACGCGGATGTCGAATCGCGTCACCTCCCGGCCCGCGAGCGCGGCGTGCATCCGCCGCGCCGCGCGGTGCACGGTGTCGCCCTCAGGCACGATCCGGCCCGCGCGTCATGGCCGGGCCCGCCGCAGGGTGAGGCCGCGCGGCGACTCGACGAAGCCGGCGGCGCGCAGCGCCCGCCCCAGCGGCGCCGTGTACACGAACTCGCCGTTGGCCTGCTCGACCGTGAGCGTCTCGAGCCGCCGGGCGCGGGCCGTGGCCGCGAGGTCGGCGCACGCCGCCGCGACGCGCTCCTCGTCGTCGTCGAACACGAGCGCCGTGCGGCCCCCGCGCTCGAGGTACAGCACGAGCGCGCCGTCGAGCAGCACGACGAGGCCGCCCGCCTTGCGGCCCGGCCGGTGCCGCACGCCCTCGAGCGCCGGCCAGGGCAGCGCGGCGCCATACGGGTTCGCCGGATCGGTCGCGGCGAGCGTGACGGCCCGCATCGGCGCCGGATCGGGCAGGCCGGCGAACGTGCGGAGGCGGTCGATCGTGGGCGACGTGGCGAACTGCGCCGCGCCGAGACGTTCGATGAGGTAGCCGCGGCGGCAGTGGCCGGCCTGCTCCAGCCCCGCGAGCGTGCGGTAGGCCTGCGCGAAGCCGCCCGGTACGCCCTCGTTCTGCACGGCGCCGCGCGTGACGACGCCGTGCCGGTCGAGCAGGATCGACGCGGTCGCGGCGGCCCGCACGGTCGCGTCCGCCTCGGGCGCGGGCAGCACCGACCATCGGCCGCCGACGAGGGGCCGCGGGGCCTGCGGGCGCGCGGCCGCGCCGCGGTACATCCGGCTGCGCGGGGCGCGGCGCTGGGCCCGGTGCGCCTGCGAGCCGCCGCCCAGCAGCGTGCGGATCGGCGAGAACGTGTCGTTCGTGACGCGCCCCGCCCACACGAGGCCCCACAGCGCGTCGACCACCGCCGTCTTCGATACGGCGGCCGCATCGGCGTCGGGCATGCGGGCGCGGGCCATCTCGGCCAGCTGCGGCGCGAAGTACGCCCCGCCGAACGAGAGGATGCCGAGGATCCGCCCCTCCAGCGAGTCGGGGTCGACCTCGCCCTCGGGCTCGGGCAGCGTGACCGGCGCGGCATCGGCGGGGTGCAGCGCGATCCAGCCGTCGCGCCCCGGCAGGGCGCCGTGCCCCGACCACACCACCTCGCCCGTCGCGGTGAGCTCGTCGAGCATCGCGGGTGCGTAGTCGCGCACGCGCGAGGGCAGCACGAGTGACTCCCACGCGCTGGCGGGGATCGGCACCCCCGCCAGCTGCTCGACCGCGGCGAGCACGCCGTCGATGCCCTCGAGGGGCCGCGTGAGGTGCTGCCAGTCGGGCAGGAACCGCGCGTACGCCTCGGGCGAGACGGGCTCCACGCTGCCGCGCAGCGCGGCGAGGGAGCGCATCCGGATGCGGCGCAGCGCCTCGGCGTCGCACCACTCGCTCTCGTCGAGCGCGCCGCGGCCCTCGGGCAGGAAGAAGCCGCTCGACAGGCGGCCCTGCTGCTCCAGGCGCTGCAGCGTGTGGCGCGCCACCGCGGTGCCGATGCCGAGCCGCGCCGCCACCGCCTCCGTGGTGAACGGACCGTGCGTGCGGGCGTAGCGCGAGACGAGGTCGCCGAGCGGATCGGCCACGGGCTCGAGGAACGCCACCGGCACGCCGACGGGCAGCGCGGCCCCGAGCGCATCGCGCAGCCGGCCGGCGTCCTCGATCGCCGCGAAGCGCGGCACCCCGGCGATGGTCACGGGGATCGCCCGGCGCGCGTCGACGAGCGCGGCGAGATGGGTGGCGGCGCGGGCGACGTGCGGCCCTGGTTTCGACTCGTCGCTTCGCTCCTCGCTCAACCCGTCTCGGCTCGCTTCGCTCGCTCGACGACCCATGTCGGGGTCGTCGACGGGAGCGGCGGAGCCGCGGAGCGGAGACGGGTCGAGCGCAGGCGCGTCAGCGCCGGAGTCGAGGCCTGCGGGTGCCCCCTCCGGCTCGAGCCGCGCGGCGACCTCCTCGACCGAGAGGGGGCCGAGCACGCGCAGCAGATCGGCCACGCCCTCCGCGCCGCGCGCGCGGCGGTCGGGCGCGAGGCGCTGCTGCTCGGCCTCGTACTGCGCGATCACGTCGGGATCGAGCAGCTCGCGCATCTCCACGCGGCCCAGCAGCTCGCTCAGCAGCGAAGGATCGACCGACAGCGCGGCCGCGCGGCGCTCGGCCAGCGGCGAGTCGCCCTCGTACATGAACGCGCCGACGTAGCCGAACAGCAGGTCGCGCGCGTAGGGCGACGGCTGCGCGGTCTCGGTCTCGACGATCCGGATCCGCCGCTCCTGGATGCCGCGTGCGAGCCGCGTCAGCGCGGGCAGGTCGTAGACGTCCTGCAGCACCTCGCGCAGCGTCTCGAGGATGATCGGGAAGGTCGGGTGCCGGCGCGCGACCTCGAGCAGCTGGGCCGAGCGCTGGCGCTGCTGCCACAGGGGCGTGCGGCGGCCCGGGTTCATGCGGGGCATGAGCAGCGCGCGGGCCGCGCACTCGCGGAAGCGCGCGGCGAACAGCGCCGAGCCGCCCACCTCGTCGGTGACGATCTGCTCCAGCTCCTCGGGCTCGAAGACGAACAGCTCGGCCCCCGGCGGATCCGACTCGGCGTCGGGGATGCGCGCGATGATGCCGTCGTCGCTCGCGACCGCCGATCCGTCCACGCCCAGGCGTTCGCGGATGCGCGCGTTGACCGCGAGCGCCCACGGCGCGTGCACGTGCATGCCGTACGGGGAATGCAGGATGATCCGCCAGTCGCCCACCTCGTCGCGGCCGCGCTCCACCGTGAGCAGGCGATCGGTGGGGATCGATCCGGTGGCCTCCTTCTGCTCCTCGAGGTAGGCGAGCAGGTTCTCGATCGCCCGCTCGTCGAGGCCGGCTTCGCGCAGGCGGTCGACCGCCTTCTCGCGCGGCGACGCCGCCAGCTCGCGCGACATGGCGCCGAGCGCCTCGCCCAGCTCGGCCGGGCGTCCCAGCCCGTCGCCGTGCCAGAACGGCACCTTGCCCGGTTGCCCGAACGCCGGCACGACGTTGACGCGGTCGTGCGTGATCTCGACGATCCGCCAGCTCGTGGTGCCGAGCGTGAAGACGTCGTTCACCCGCGACTCGTAGACCATCTCCTCGTCGAGCTCGCCGACGCGCGCGCCCGTCGACTCGCCTGCGACGAACACGCCGAACAGGCCGCGGTCGGGGATCGTGCCGCCGCTCGTCACGGCGAGGCGCTGCGATCCCGGGCGCCCCTCGATCGTGCCGGCGTCGCGGTCCCACACGAGCCGGGGTCGCAGCTCGGCGAACTCGTCGGACGGGTAGCGGCCGGCCAGCAGGTCGAGGGTCGCCTCGAAGGCGCCGCGCGGCAGCGTGCGGAACGGCGCCGAGCGGCGCACGGTCTCGAACCACGCCTCGACCTCCACGGGGCCGAGCGCCGTGGCCGCCACCGTCTGCTGGGCGAGGATGTCGAGCGGGTTCTGCGGGATCGAGATCGCCTCGATCCGGCCCGACAGCATCCGCTCGGTGACGATCGCGGTGTGCAGCACGTCGGCGCGGTGCTTGGGGAACAGCGCGGCGCGGCTGATCTCGCCGACCTGGTGGCCCGCGCGACCCACGCGCTGCAGGCCGCTGGCCGCGCTCGGCGGGGCCTCCACCTGGATGACGAGGTCGACCGCGCCCATGTCGATGCCGAGCTCGAGGCTGCTCGTCGCCACGACGCAGCGCAGCGCGCCCGACTTGAGCTCCTCCTCGACCTGCGCGCGCTGCTCCTTCGACACCGAGCCGTGGTGCGCCTTCGCCAGGATCGCCGCGACGCCCGCCGTCGCGCCCGCCTGCGCCATCATCGCGGCCGGCACGGTGGGCGCGGGCACCTCGATCCCCACCCGCTCGGCGTAGATCTCGTTCAGCCGCGCCGTGAGGCGCTCGGCGAGCCGGCGGGAGTTGGCGAACACGATCGTCGAGCGGTGCTGCAGGATGCGGTCGACGATCGCCTCCTCCACATGCGGCCAGATCGATCCGGTCATCTCGGTCGACTCGGGCGGCCGGAACCACTCCTCCTCGCCGTCCTCGGGCGCGGGCGCGGCGCCGGCGGCGGGCGGCGGGTTCTGCATGTCGTCGACCGGCACGGTCACCCGCAGGTCGAAGGTCTTCGACGCGCGCGGCGCGACGATGTCGACGGGTGCGGATCCGCCCAGGAACCGCGCGACCTCGTCGATCGGGCGCACGGTGGCCGACAGTCCGATCCGCTGCGCCGGCGCGTCGAGCAGCTCGTCGAGCCGCTCGAGCGAGACCGCCAGGTGCGCCCCGCGCTTGGTCGCCGCCACGGCGTGCACCTCGTCGACGATGACGGTGTGCACCCCGCGCAGCGTCTCGCGTGCCTGACTCGTGAGCATGAGGTACAGCGACTCGGGCGTCGTGATGAGGATGTCGGGCGGGTTGCGCACGAGCTTCTGCCGCTCGGACGACGGGGTGTCGCCCGAGCGCACGCCCACCGACACCTCGGGCGTCGGGATGCCGAGACGGCGCGCGGCCTGCGAGATGCCGACGAGGGGCGAGCGCAGGTTGCGCTCCACGTCGACGCCGAGCGCCTTCAGGGGCGAGACGTACAGGATCCGCGACGAGCGCCGCTCGGGCGCCGGCTCGCGGAAGACGCGATCGATCGCCCACAGGAACGCCGAGAGCGTCTTGCCCGATCCGGTCGGTGCGACGACGAGGGCGTGGCGGCCGCCGGAGATCGCCTCCCACGCCCCGCGCTGCGCGTCGGTGGGCGCGGGGAACGCGCCGCGGAACCAGTCCCGCGTCGCCTCCCCGAACCGCTCGAGCACGTCCGCCATGCCTCCATCCTGCCGCCGATCTCCGACATCCGGCCCGTCACCCGGATCCGTCGCGCGGGGGAGGTGCCGGTCGCGGGCGGCGCGTACCGTGGCGTGCATGAGCGACGAGCGTGGCGGGCTCCAGCCCAACTGGGGCGTGGGCGTGGCCCTCGGCATCGGGATCGGGTTCGCGCTGGGACTGGCACTGGAGAACTTCGCGATCGGCGTCTCGATCGGCATCGCGTTCGGCGTCTCGATGGCGTTCGCGTCCGGCACGCGGCCCGACGACGAGTCCGACGGCCCGGATGCGGCGGGACCCGACTCCGATCCGGAGCCGGGCGAGGGATCGGCCCCCGAGGCCGACGACCCCGCGCCCGGCACCCCCGCGGACGAGGACGGACCGGAGAGCCCGGCTCAGTCCTGATCAGCGAGCGCCGTCAGCTGCTTCTCGAGGAAGACGCGCACGTCGCCCAGCTCCTGCTCGGCCACGGCGTGGGCGAGGCCGGGGTAGATCCGGCCCACGAGGTCGGTGTGGGCGGGCAGCCAATCGGTGGTGTGCACGACGAGCGCCTCGGGGATGACCGTGTCGGCGGTGCCGCGGCCCCAGAACACGGGCGGCCGGGCCTCGGCGAGGGTCGCGTCGCCCGCGAGGGCGCCCGGGGCGACGTAGCCGGAGAGGTTCACGGCGAAGGCGAAGCGCGCGGGCGTGAGGCGCAGGGCCTGCAGCGCCACGGCCCCGCCCTGCGAGAAGCCCAGCAGCCCGACGGGTCCGTCGTGGCCGGTGCCGTCGAGCCACTCGAGGAAGCGCGCGGCCGCCTGCGTCACGGCCTCGGGATCCCGCGCCCCCTCGCCCTCCAGCGCGTACCAGGCGTGGCCGGGCGTGGGCCACGGCGGCTCCATCGGCGCGCGGACCGAGGCGACGACGAAGGCGTCGGGCAGCTGGCGCGCGAGCGCGAACAGGTCGCGCTCGTCCGAGCCGTAGCCGTGCAGCAGCACGAGCAGCGGCCGGCCGTCGCGGTCGCCGCGCCACAGCACGGCCGCGTCATCGAGGGCGGGGATCAGCGGCATGCGTCCATCTTGCCGTGCGCCGGATCAATGCGCGCAGCGCGTTGATGCGGCGCGGGGGCAACACTGAGCGACGAGCGAAGCGAGGAGTCGAAGTGTCAGAGTCCGGATCGATCGGATCCCTCCACACCCGGCCGCGGGGAGCGCGCCGAGCGGATCGGGCGGGTATACAGGACACATGCCGGTACGCACCCCCGATCCCGACGACCTGCCCGAGGACCCGACGCCCTCGGGGCCGATCAACCTCGACACGGGCGCGATCCGGCTGCCGGGCATGCCAGGCCCCGCGAAGAACCCCGCGTGGCTCAGCGACATCGAGCTCGCCGAGATCCGCCGCCGCCTGCCGATCCTGTACGTCGAGGGCGTGCCCGTGCGCACGGACGGCACGGGGCAGGTGACGCAGGTCGGCATCCTGCTGCGCGCGTCGCCGGTGGGCGAGATCCTGCGCACGATCGTGTCGGGGCGCGTGCGCTACGGCGAGTCGGTGCGCGACGCCCTCTTCCGCCACCTCGAGAACGACCTCGGGCCCATGGCCTTCCCGCTGCTGCCCCCGTCGCCCGTGCCGTTCACGGTGGCGGAGTACTTCCCGATGCCCGGCGTCAGCCAGTTCCACGATGACCGCCAGCACGCCGTCTCGCTCGCCTTCGTCGTGCCCGTGACGGGCACGTGCGAGCCGCGGCAGGACGCGCTCGAGGTGACGTGGCTCTCGCCCGAGGAGGCGGCGTCCGAGGCGGTGGCCGCCGAGATGGAGGGCGGCCGCGGCGCCCTCGTGCGCATGGCGCTCGCGAGCGTCGGCGCCCTGCGCTGATCCTCCCTCGGCGAGACAGCTTCCGCGCGCCGAGACAGCGTGCAGACGCCGCTGTCTCGGCGCGTACTTGCTGTCTCGCGGGGGAGAGAACGGGTCAGAGCGCGGCGGTCTCCGCCTGCAGCGCCGCGACGAGGGCGTCGACGTCGGACTCCTGGGTGTCGAAGCTGCACATCCAGCGCACCTCGTTCTTCGTCGCGTCCCAGTCGTAGAAGCGGAAGTGCTGCCGCAGCCGGTCGGCCACGCCGTCCGGCAGCGACACGAAGACCCCGTTGACCACGGTCGGCTGCGTCAGGCGGGTGCCGCGGATCGATCCGTCGGCGATGCCCGCCTCGACGAGCGAGCTCAGCCGCGCGGCCATCGCGTTGGCGTGGCGCGCGTTGCGCAGGTAGAGGTCGCCCTCGAACAGCGCGATCAGCTGGGCCGAGAGGAAGCGCATCTTCGACGCGAGCTGCATGTCGAACTTGCGGACGAACGTCACACCCTCCGCGGCGCTCGGCTCGATGACGACGACGGCCTCGGCGCCGAGCGCGCCGTTCTTCGTGCCGCCCAGGCTCAGCACGTCCACGCCCGCGTCGGTCGTGAAGGCGCGCAGCGGCACGCCCAGCGCGGCCGCCGCGTTGCTGATCCGCGATCCATCCATGTGCACGCGCATGCCGAGCGCGTGCGCGTGCTCGGCCACCGCGCGGACCTCGTCGGGCGTGTAGAGCGTGCCGAACTCCGTCGACTGCGTGATCGAGACGACCAGCGGCTGCGCGCGGTGCTCGTCGCCCCAGCCCCAGGCCTCTCGGTCGAGCAGCTCGGGCGTGAGCTTGCCGTCGTCGGTCGGCACGCTCAGGATCTTGATGCCGCCCACGCGCTCGGGGGCGCCGCCCTCGTCGGTGTTGATGTGCGCCGAGGCGGGCGCGACGACCGCGCCCCAGCGCGGCAGCATCGCCTGCAGGCCCACGACGTTCGCGCCCGTGCCGTTGAACACGGGGAAGCCCTCGACCCCCTCGCCGAAGTGCCCCACGAGCACCTCCTGCAGCCGCGCCGTGTAGGCGTCGTCGCCGTACGCCACCTGGTGCCCGTCGTTCGCCGCGGCGATGGCCGCGAGCACCTCGTGGTGGACCCCGGAGTAATTGTCGGAGGCGAACGAGCGGACGGAGGAGTCATGCAGCGGGGTCACCGCTCCAGCGTAATTCCGCGGGCGATCGCCGGATGACGCCGCCGGGGGCGCCGCGCGGCACGCGGGATACATCCTTGGGATGATGTGCGGCCGACCCGGCTGGCATAGCGTGGACCGTCGTGATCCGTCAGCTCTTCCGCCCCCTCTCCACCGCCCAGATCGTGGTCGACGTGGTGCTGGCCGTCGGGTTCTTCCTGCTGTTCGGGCTCGTCACCCTCGCGCCGGAGCAGTCGTGGATCCTCGCGGTGATCACGGGCGTGTTCATGGCGGGCGCTCTGGCGGTGCGACGGCTGTCCCCCGGGCTGGCGCTCGCGATCGCCTGGGTCGGCGCGATCGTGCAGATGGCGTCGGCGCTCACGCCGCTGCCCAGCAACCTCGCGATCTTCGGTGTGCTGTACGTGACGGCGGCCTACGGATCGCGGGCCGTGATGTGGACGGGATTCGCGTCGGCGATCGGCGGCGCACTCACGATCACCGGCTATCTGCTGCTCATGCCGGGGATGTTCGGCGGCCCCGACACGTTCGTGAGCCCCATGGCCGCCGCGGTCGTGAGCGCCTCGGTCCTGTCGGCCGCGCTGTTCTCGCTGCTGCTGTCGTGGACGGCGGGCGCGCTCGTGCGCGCGAGCATCCGGGCGCGGGAGAACCGCGAGGCGCAGCGACGCGCCGAGCTCGAGGCGGCGTCGGAGCAGGAGCGCGGCCGCATCGCGCGCGACATGCACGACGTCGTGGCGCACTCGCTCGCCGTGGTCGTGGCCCAGGCCGACGGCGCCCGGTACGCCGCCGCGGCCGATCCGGCCGCCGCGACCGAGGCGCTGCGCACCATCAGCCAGACCGCGCGCGCAGCCCTGTCGGACGTGCGCATGCTGCTCACGCAGCTGCGGCATCGCGAGGCCGAGGGGCCGCAGCCGACCCTCGCCGACCTCGAGCAGCTGTTCGCCCAGGTGCGGGCCGCCGGCATCGAGATCGCCGTCGACATCGATCCGGCGCCGCCCGCCGACATCCGCGCCTCGGTGCAGCTGGCCGTGTACCGCATCCTGCAGGAGGCGCTCACGAACGCGCTGCGGCACGGCGACCGCGCGGGCGTGGACGTGCGCCTGTCGTGGTGGCCGGATCGTGTCGCCTTCCGGGTGACGAACGGCATCCCGGAGGGCGGATCGGAGCGGGGCGACGGCACGCCCGGGCACGGGCTCATCGGCATCCGCGAGCGCGCGCAGCTGGTGGGTGGGCGCGCGGACGCGGGTGCGCAGGGCAGTACGTTCGTCGTGGCGGGGGAGCTGCCGATCGGAGGGGGCGCGTGAGCGAGCAGATCGCGGCGGGCGAGCAGGCGGCGGCGCGGCAGGACCGGCCGATCCGGGTGGTGCTCGTCGACGACCAGGCGCTGTTCCGCGCCGGCGTGCGCATGCTGCTCACCTCGCAGCCCGACCTGGAGGTCGTGGGCGAGGCCGGCGATGGTCGCGAGGGCGTCGAGGTGGTGCGCCGCACCCGCCCGGACGTCGTGCTCATGGACATCCGGATGCCCGTGATGGACGGGCTGGCCGCCACGGCCGAGCTGCTGCAGGATCCGCAGGCACCGCGGATCGTGATGCTCACCACGTTCGACCTCGACGAGGCCGCCGCGCGCGCGATCCGGCAGGGCGCCAGCGGCTTCCTGCTGAAGGACGCCGATCCCGAGTTCCTGCTCGCGGCGATCCGCTCGGTGCACGCCGGATCGGAGGTGATCGCGGCCTCGGCGACGCGCGCGCTGTTCGCGCACTTCGCCGAGCCCGCCCGCCCGGTCCCGCCCGCCTACGAGGAGCTCACCGACCGCGAGAAGGAGATCTTCGCGCTCGCCGCTCGCGGCCTCAGCA
Source organism: Microbacterium sp. NPDC003461 (assembly GCF_053588335.1). Taxonomy (NCBI): domain Bacteria; kingdom Bacillati; phylum Actinomycetota; class Actinomycetes; order Micrococcales; family Microbacteriaceae; genus Microbacterium; species Microbacterium sp. NPDC003461. The sequence goes on from NZ_JBSFPT010000038.1 coordinate 16,295, forward strand.
ACGGCGAGATCGCGGCGCGCGAGTACCTCAGCGAGTCGACCGTGAAGACGCACGTGAGCCGCATCCTCACCAAGCTCGGCCTGCGCGACCGCGTGCAGCTGGTGGTCTTCGCCTTCGAGCACGACCTCGTCTGACTCCCCCCTCCTGCCCGCGAACCCGCGCTCGATCCGCGAGCCCGCGCCCGATCCGGGGCGGGTTCGGCGAACGAGCGCGGGTTCGCGGATCATCCCTGCGATGTACGCGGATGAGCCTGGCGGGCGATGACCGCGAGGGGGCGTCGTCCGTAGCGTCGAGGGCATGGAGATCAGCACCAGCGAGCTGGGCCTCGCGGCCCGGGTGACGCACCTGTCCAAGACGTTCGGATCGGGCGACGGCGCCGTGCGCGCGCTCGACGACGTGAGCGTCGGCATCCGCCGCGGCCAGTTCACGGCCATCATGGGCCCGAGCGGATCGGGCAAGTCGACGCTCATGCACATCATGGCGGGCCTCGACGCCCCCACGGGCGGCCGCGCCTGGATCGGCGACACCGAGATCACCGGCATGCGCGATGCCGAGCTGACGATCCTGCGCCGGCGCCGCGTGGGCTTCGTCTTCCAGTCGTTCAACCTCGTGCCCACCCTCGACGTGCGCGGCAACATCCTGCTGCCGTTCGACCTCGACGGCCGCCGGCCGACCGGGGCGGAGCAGGCGCGGATCGACGGGCTCATCGAATCGCTCGGGCTCGGCCCGCGGCTCGCCCACCGGCCCCACGAGCTCAGCGGCGGTCAGCAGCAGCGCGTGGCGATCGCCCGCGCGCTCGCCACGGCGCCCGACCTCGTCTTCGCCGACGAGCCCACCGGCGCGCTCGACTCGCGCACGAGCCGCGAGGTGCTCGCGCTGCTGGCCACCGCCAGCCGCGAGCACGGCCAGTCGATCGCGATGGTGACGCACGATCCGATCGCCGCCGCGCATGCCGACCGCGTCCTCTTCCTGGGTGACGGCCGGATCGTGGCCGACAAGCCGCGCCAGAGCCCCGAGCAGATCTCCGCCCACATGCTGTCGGCCGAGACGCCGGCGGGCGCGGGAGCCGGTGCGGGGGTGGCCGCGTGAGTGCCGTCGCGGCCGGCGCGGCCCTCGCCCCCGCGCGGCGCCGATCCTTCGCCTTCCTCGCCGAGCGCGGCATGGGGGCGAGCGTGCTCGTCGCCGGGCTCTCGACGGCGTTCGGGGCGGTGCTGCTCTCGACGACCGGCTACCTCGCAGCGCTGCTGACCGACACGTTCCCCGACAGCGGCACGCTCGTCGTGATGATCGGGATCCTCAGCGTCATCTTCATGATCATCGCGATGTACGTGGGCGCGATCGTGACGTCCAACACCTTCGCCACGATCGTGGCGGGTCGCACGCGCCGGATCGCCCTGATGCGGCTGATCGGGGCGTCGGCGCGCTCGCAGCGGGCCGAGGTTGCCGGTCAGGGTCTCGTGGTCGGGATCATCGGCGCCGTGCTCGGCGCGCTCGCCGGCACGCTGCTGTCGGCCGCGGGGGTGGCGCTCGCCACGAGGCTGCTCGACGTGCCCGATGTCGCGTACGGCGTGGTGCAGCCCTGGCTCGCGCTGCCCGCCGTCGCGGTGGCGCTCACGACGTGGGCGGCGGCCTGGACCGGATCGCGCCGCGTGCTCGCCGTCACGCCGCTGCAGGCGCTGGGCGGCTCGGTGGAGCGCACGGCCGACCGGGCGCGCGGCGGCGTGGGGCGCAACGTCGGCGCGCTCGTCCTGCTCATCGCCGGCGGGGCGCTGCTCGCGATCGGCGTGGCGCTCGGGCTCGTCACGCCGCTGGCGATCCTCGTCTCGTTCGTCGGCGGGCTCCTGTCGTTCACCGGACTCGTGCTCGGCGCCACGCTCGTGATGCCGCCCGTGCTGCGGCTCGTCGGTCGCGCCTTCGGCGGCTCGGCCCCGGCGCGGCTGGCCGCCGAGAACGCCCTCCGGTACCCGGAGCGCTCGAGCCGCATGGCCATCGGCGTCGTCGTCGGCGTCACGCTCGTGACGATGTTCGCCGTGGCGTCCGAGTCGGCCAAGGCCGTCATGATCGCCAACTCCGGCGGCGCCATGGCCGACGACTTCTCCACGGCGATGGACATGTTCTCCGGCGTCATGATGGGGCTCGTCGCGGTCTCGGCCGTGATCGCCGCCGTGGGGCTCGTCAACCTGCTGACGATCGGCGTCGTCCAGCGCCGCACCGAGCTCGGCCTGCTGCGGGCGCTCGGCCTGTCGAACCCGCAGGTGCGCCGGATGGTGCTGCTCGAGGCCGCGCACATCACGATCGCGTCGCTCGCCCTGGGGCTCGCGCTCGGCATCGCCTACGGGTGGGCGGCCGCGCAGTCGCTGCTCGGCTCCATCTCCACATCGCTGGGGGCGCCCGCGGGCACGCTCGTCCCGCCCGCCGTGCCGTGGCTGCCCATGGCGATCGTCGTGGCGGCCACGGCCGTGCTCACCCTCGTGGCCTCCGTCGGTCCCACCCGCCTGGCCACGCGCGTCGCCCCGGTCGAGGCGCTCGCCGCCGACTGAGGTCGCTCACTCCTCCGATGCCGGCGGCTCGTACGCCCACGTGGGGGCGAGCCGCCGCAGGTGGGCGCCGCGCCACTGCCACAGCGCCCACAGCGCCGGCCAGTACAGCGGGGCGACGGCGCCGCCGATCACGAGCCGTTCGCGCCACAGCGTGCGATCCGCGTCGCCGGGGGCCGGCGAGACCGCCATCTGGTGATCCCACACGTCCAGCGCCGCGAGCGGTCCGGTGAGCGGGATGCCCGAGTCGCGCAGGATCCGCACGGGGCCGCGGGAGTCCTCGGTGGCGCGCTCGGAGATCGTGATGAGGTGCGTGCCGAGGCGCAGGGGCCCGGCGGCGTACCGGATCGGCGCGTCGGTGCCCGAGCGCCACTGCGTCGGCAGCGCCGCGAGCGGCTCGATCGACAGCAGCGGCCCGTGCATCTCGCCGAGGGCACGCGGCGAGTGCAGCGCCCGCCAGGCGGCGTCGGCGTCGCAGTCGAGCACGAGCTTGAGCAGGATCCGCATGCCGCCAGTGTGCCACCGGGCCCGCTCTCGCGATCCGTCGTCGCTCCGAGACGAGGGGAATCGCCCGAGGGGGAGGACGAGTCGGCGGATCCGGTCGTGTTTCGGACCGTTTCCCTCGGCTCGGCGCCGAGGGCGGCGGCCTCCTACGCTGAGAGCGTGAGTGCGTTCGATCAGGGCAGGTACCAGGTTCGGCTCGACTGGGGCGTCGCGGGCATCGGGCGCGTCGCGCCGGCCGACGTGTACGTGGTGGTGGACGCGCTCGGCACCCTGAGCGGCGCGTTCGACGGCACGGGCCCGGGCCAGGGGCTCGCGCTCGCCGGCGACGACGGTGCCCGGGCGCTGGCGGCGGCCGCGGCGATCGACCCGGCGCCGCTCGTGCTCTTCGCCGGGCTGCGCAACGCCACCGCGACCGCCCGCGCCGTGTACGACGAGCAGAACCGCCGCGCGGCGCGCACGAGCGTCGCGCTCGTGCCGGCGGGGCACGCCGGGCGCGTGACGGTGGAGGATCAGCTGGCCGCCGGTGCGGTGGCCGACGCGCTGTCGGCGCTCGGGATCGACCACTCGGCGCCCGACGTCGCCGTGGCGGCCGAGTCGTTCCGCGGCCTGCGGCGCGCGGTGAAGCACCTGCTCACGGCGAGCGCCACGGGCCTCGTCCTCGAGGAGGCCGGGGCCCGCGACGCCGTGCTCGCGGCGGCGCGGATCGACGACGTCGACACGGCCCTCCGCTACGCCGACGGCGAGCTGCGGGCGGTCTGAAACGCGGGCGTCCTCTTTTTCGTCTGCGCGCGCTCGGGCGCCCGCTGTGCGGGCGCCGCTCGCGCTCCGCGCTCGCCCCGGGTCAGTCGAGGGGCGTCACTGGATCTGCTGCTGAGCGGAGCGCCGCACGCGCGGAGATGAAGCGACCACCCCGACCGCTCGCCGTCAGCGGGGCGTGAGGGCCGCTCGACGGGCGGCGGCGGTGATCTCGCGGTGCTCCCAGCGGAACAGGTGGCGGCGGTCGAAGCGCGGCGAGCACTTCACGCACGAGGCCGGGCGCGTGGGCTTGCGGTGCCGGTACGCCGTGTGGCCGGCGGGGCACACGCCCACCCACGGCGCCAGCTCGGTCGCGGTCTCGCCGTCGTGCGTCGTGCCGCCGACGTAGCCCAGGCCCCGCGCGATCCGCTTCCACTCCCTGCCGTGCCCCGCCGCCGGACCCGCGAGCGCGTGCGCGACCTCGTGCAGCAGTGTCTGGTGGTTGGTGTCGTCGTCGTACCGCGCCGCGAGGTAGCGCGAGACGGAGATCCGCTTGCGCGCGTAGTCGCACAGGCCCGCGCGGCGCTTGGCGTTGTCGAACGCGAACGTCCACGAGGCGTCCAGATGCAGGCGGATGAGGGCATCCGCCCACACCTTCACGCGATCCAGCTCCGACACGAGATCAGCGTATGCCGGGCCGCCGACATCCGGGCGGATCGCGCCGGATCAGCTGGCGAGCGAGTGACCGCGGCGGCGCTCGGCGGCCTCGACCATCGACATGGCCACCTCGAGCTGCGTCTCGTCCGCGCCGAGATCCTGCCGCAGGAACAGCACGCGCTTGAAGTCGGAGCGCGCGCCGGCGAAGTCGCCCGCGTCGAAGCGGGTGCGGCCGCGGTGCTGCAGCGCGAACGCCGTGATGCCCGGCCACTCCTGGCCCTCCGCCTCCTCGGCACACGTCGACAGTTCGAACTCGGCGGCGGCGTGCGCGCCGCGCTCGGTCAGCACGGAGGCGTGCAGGATGCGCGCCCGCAGCAGGTCCTTGCGCGTTCCGGCCATGCGGGCCACCCGCACCGACTGCTCGGACAGGTCGAGCGACTCGTCCAGCTCGCCCAGCACCTTGAGCAGCCACACGCGTTCGAGCAGCGCGGGCAGGCTGCGCTGGTGCCCGATCTCGCGCAGCCGCTCGCGGCACGCCGCGATGTCGACGATCTCGCGCAGGGTCTCGGGGTCGTATCCCTGGATGTAGCTCAACGCCTCGCTCCCTTCGCGCGCTTCGGTCCTCCCAGTGTGCGGGAGCAGATCCGGCGCCGTGGCAGGGCACGCGGCATGCCGCGAATCCGGAAGCACTCCCGTCGCCGAACCCGCGCCCGATCCGCGAGCCCGCGCCGGATCGCGGAGCTGGCGGTGCCTGCAGGTACCGCACCGAGGTGTCGGAGGTTGGTTCTAGTGTCGAGTCATGGAAACCACTCCTCCGCTCGAGTCCCGGGACCGCGAC
>NZ_JBSFPT010000039.1:0-21139 GCF_053588335.1 Microbacterium sp. NPDC003461
GCCCTCGGCCGTGCCCTGCACCTCGATGAACTTCCCCGTGCCCGTCATGACGATGTTCATGTCGGTCTCGGCGCGCGAGTCCTCGACGTACGGCACCGGCGCCCCGCGCGGCGCGGTGCGGCGCGCGTACGCCGTGCGGACGGCGCAGCTGCACCGCCGCCTCGCCTACGCGCCGGCGTTCGCCGTGCCCCTGCACTGGCTCTCGCTCCTGCCGCTCGCGCTGTGGCGCACGCTCGTGCTGCTCGTCGCCAAGACGCCCGCGCGCGTGCCTGCCGAGTGGGGCGCCGCGCTCACGGTGCTGGTGCGCCTGGGCGCCCTCGCGCGATCCCGCCGCCGGATCCGCGAGATCCGCCGGGGCGGGTGGGAGCAGATCGCGCCGCTGCGCGCGACCACGGCCCAGCTGCGGGAGCGGTACGACGACGCGGGAGCGGACGGGGCCGCCTACGGCGAACTGGGCTTCTTCTCGGGCGGCGGAGCGTGGACCGTGCTGGGTGCGCTCGTCGTGAGCATCGCGGCGTTCACCTCGCTTCTCACGTGGCCCGGCATCGGCGGCGGCGCGCTGCTGCCGCTGCACGATACGCTCGCCGGGCTGTGGCAGGAGGCCGCGTACGGCATGCGCTCGCTCGGCCTCGACACGGTCTCGCCGGCCGATCCGTTCGCGTCGGTGGTCGCGCTGCTCGGCTCGCTGTGGCCGGTCGCGCCGTCGTACACGCTGCTGCTGCTGTGGCTGCTCGCGCTGCCGCTGGCCGTGCTCGGCGGCTGGTTCGCCGCCACGCGCGTCTCGGACCGCCCGGGCGTGCGCGCGGTCGTGGCGGTGCTGTGGGGCCTCGCGCCGCCGCTGCTCGCGGCGCTCGTCGACGGTCGCCCCGCGGCCGTGATCCTCCACCTCCTGCTGCCGTGGCTGCTCTTCACCGCCGCGGCGGCGCATCGGTCCTGGGCCGCGGCCGGCGGGGCGTCGCTGCTGCTGCTCGGCGTGCTCGCGTGCGCGCCGTCGCTCGCCCCGGCGCTCGTCGTGCTCTGGGCGCTCGCGCTCGTCCTCGCGATCGCCTTCCGCGCGCGCCGCGGGATCGCCAGGGTGGCGTGGATCGTCGTGCCGTCGATCGTGTGGTTCGCCCCGGTGGTCGCCGCCCAGGTCGTGCGCGGCACGCCGTGGGCCGCGTTCGCCGATCCCGGCGCCCCGTGGGCCGGGCCCGCTCAGGCGCCCCGCTGGCAGCTGGCCACCGGGATCCCGTGGGCCGACCCGGGCGGCTGGGCCGCGTTGATGCCGGGGGCGCCGGTGTGGTGGGTGCCGCTGCTCGTGGCGCCCGTCGGGCTGCTCGCCGTCGTCGCGCCCCTCACGGTGCGCTGGCGCGCCGGCACCGCGACCGTCGTGATCGCGCTCCTCGGCATCGCGACCGCCTTCGCGGCCTCGGGCGTGCAGGTGTCGTACGCGGCGGGCGAGCCCGTGCCGCTGTGGACGGGCTCCGCGCTGAGCCTCGCGTGGATCGGCGCGCTCGGCGCCGTGGGCGTCACGCTCGACACCGCCCCCGCCGCGCGGCCGCTGCGGGTCGGCGCCGGCCTGCTGGCCGCGGCCTGCGTGGCCGTGCTGGCGATCCCCGCGCTCACGGCCGTGCACCGCGACGCCGCGAGCGTCTCGAGCGGGCCGTCCTCCACGCTGCCCGCCTACGTGGGCGCGCAGGCGAGCAGCCAGCGCGACATCGGCACCCTCGTGCTCACCCCGCGCGGCGACGGATCGCTCGCCGCGAAGGTCGTGTGGGGCGGGAGCGAGACCCTCGGCGGGCAGTCGACGCTCGAGAGCACCGACGTGCGCGTGGCGGACGACGATCGCCGCCTCGCCGAGCTCGCCGTCGACCTCGTCTCCAGCTCGGACGCGGCGGCCACCGAGGCGCTCGGGGCGGCGGGGCTGCGGTTCGTGCTGCTGGGCGGCGCGGGCGACGACGATGCCCTGCGGGCCGTGCGCCTGGGCGCCATCGCCTCCATCGACCAGCGCGCCGGCTTCGTGCGGGTGGGCGAGACGCCGCGCGGCGTGCTCTGGCGCCTCGACGCGGAGCCCGCCCCGCGCCCGCAGGCGTCGGCCGCCGAGGCGGCGCTGGCCGCATCGACGCTCGCCGCGCAGGCCGCCGCGCTCGTCGTGGCACTGCTGCTCGCGGTGCCCACGCGCGCCACGCGCAGGGCGGCACGGGCGCTGCCCCGCGTCGTCGGCGGGGGCTACGAGGAGGAGCGCGAGACCGCGCGTGCCGGGCGGAGGGAGCCGAAGTGAACGACGAACCGCGCAACCCCCTCGTGCCGGACGCCACGCAGGCGGAGTTCGGCCAGCCGGAGCCGCTCGAGCCCGATCCCATCGAACCCGCGCCGCCCACCGCGCGCGTGGTGGACGAGCCGGCGCCCCCGCGACGGATGCGCCGGGCCTGGGGGCGCGGCGTCGCCGGGTTCGGCGTCTCGGCGGCCGCGGTGCTCGCCGTCGTCGCCGCGACCTTTGCGCCGTGGCCGAGCCTGGGCGGCTCGGCCGCGTCGCTCGAGGTCACGCCCGCGCCGTCCGAGACGGTTCTGGCGTGCGAGGGGCCCGTGCTGGCCCTCGGTCGCGACGTGTCGGCCGCGACGTCCATCGGCGCGGCGCAGCCCGTGTCCGTCACGGCGGGCACCGCCTCGGGCGGGGAGCCGTCGTCCCAGCCGCTCGCCCATCCCGATGTCGCGGGCGAGGACGCTCCGCTCCGGTTCGCGCAGGCGCCCGACGGCCGATCCGTGGAGCGGATCGCGGCGGCCACCTCGGCGGCCGTCGACGAGGAGGACCTCGCGGGATTCGCGGCGTCCGCCTGCCGCGCGCCGCAGCTCGAGTCGTGGGTCGTCGGCGGCGACACGTCGGTGGGTCAGACCGACATCCTGCTGATCTCGAACCCCGGTGCGGCGAGCGCGACCGTGCAGCTCACCGTGTACGGCGCCATGGATCCCGTGGTGCCGCCGGGCTTCGAGGCGGTGCCGATCCCCGCGGGCACGCAGCGCGCGATCCCGCTCGCCGGCATCGCCGGCGGCGAGGCGGCCCCCGTCGTGCGCGTGACCGCCACGGGCGCGCCCGTGCGCGCCGCCCTCCAGTCCAGCCTGGTGCGCACGCTCGACCCCGTCGGGCTGGATCGGCAGGGCTCCGTCACGGCGGACGAGCGGCAGTCGTTCCCCGGGGTCGTCGTGACCGAGGCGGGCGCCGAGGCGGAGGGCGCGTCGACGGCCGTCGTGCGCGTGATGTCGCGGGGCGCCGGATCGGCCGTGATCACGGCGACGGCCGAGGGGCAGGACGAGGCCGCCGTCGAGCCGGTGAGCGTGGCGCTCGAGGCCGACCGGCCGGTCGCCGTCGACCTTGGCGAGCTGCCGGCGGGGCGCTACGAGGTCACGGTGGCGGGCGACGGTCCGCTCGTCTCGGCCGTGTGGCAGGCCACGGGCTTCGGGCGCGACACCGACTTCGCGTGGCAGACGCCCTCGCCCGCGTTCGCCGACGCGACGCTCGTCGCCGTGCCGCCCGGTCCCGGCGCCCGGCTGCATGTGTCGAGCGGCGAGGACGCGACGGTCACCGTCACGGACGCGTCCGGCGGGTCCCGCGAGCTCGCGGTTCCCGGCGGGTCCTCGGCGTCGCTCCCGCTCGACGACGGCGGGGTGTACCTCGTCGATCCCGGCGGCGCGTCGGTCCACGCCGCGGTCGGCTACCTCGGCGAGGCCGCGCTGGCGACGGTCCCGGTGTGGCCGGACCCCGCGTCTCCCGCGCCGGTCACCGTCTATCCCTAGAACCGGAAGCGATCCGGCCCCAGGTCCCACGGGTCGCGGTCGAGATAGTCGCCCGCGGCGCGGAACACGGCGCCCTCCACGATCATGCGACGGTGCAGGTCGTCGTTGCGGTGCAGCCGGCTGAAGCGCTCGATCGGCACGCGGTAGAGGGTGATCCGCCGCGCCTCGCGGTCGATCGTCCACCGCGGCACGCCGTCGTCGGAGGCGCCGGTCGGCATCCAGGCGATGAGGAAGTCGACGTCGCGCAGCTCGGGCCACGTGCCGCGCAGATACTCCACGGTCGAGCCGACCGTGAGGTCGAACCTCTCGGCGCGCGTGTCGATCTGGGGCAGCGGCGGGCGCAGGAGCTGGCTGCGTCCCGCGCGGCCGTGACGCCCGTGACGGGGTGCGCGTCCGCGCGGTACGGGCTTGCGCATCCGACCCCATATCGCCATGCCCCCAGCCTACGCGGCGTGGGTCACGGGGATCGCGCCGATCGCGGCGTACGCTCGAATGCGATGGAAAGACTCTGCTCGAAGGTGGGCTGCGCCCGCGAGGCCGTGACGACGCTGACGTACGACTACGGCGACCAGATGGCCGCGCTGGGCCCGCTGGGCGCGACGCGCGACCCGCACGCGCACGATCTGTGCGCCATCCACACCGAGCGCATGTCGGTGCCGAAGGGCTGGACCGTCATCCGCCACGCGACGCTGGTCTGAGGCGCGTCGCGCCGACGGCAGGGCCGCCGCCGACGGATCAGCGGGTCAGCGACGCGACGCGCTCGGCCTGCAGGGTGAGCGCCCGCAGCTCGCGCTCGCGCCGCACTGCGACCACGGCGTGGATGAGCGTCTCGGCGTCGACCGGCGGGATCGGCGCGACGAAGGGGCTCACCTCGTCGGCGAGCTCCGCCGCGATCCGCGCGCGCGAGACCGGCACCATCTTCGCGGCGCCGGCGGCGAACTGGGTGAGGCGGCGGCCGAGGCGGTCGGGCACGCGCGCGACGTCGGCGATGGCGGCCCAGCCCTCCATGCCGGGCGGCAGCCGGCGCGCGTCGGGCGGCAGCGACGGCGTGCGCGTGCGCTCGGCGTAGGTGCCGGCGACGAGGTCGCCCAGGCGCTGGGCGCGCGGCGTGAAGATGCCGACGATGAGCGCGATCGATCCGAGCGTCATGTACACCTCGAGCACGCCGAGCAGCGCCCGGATGAACGCGTGGCGGAAGCCGATGGCCCCGCCGTCGTTGCGCACGATCCGGCCCCCGACGGCGAGCTTGCCGAGGCTGCGCCCGCGCGTGAGCGTCTCGATCGAGGCGGGCAGGATCACGAAGATCACCACCATCATCGCGATCGGCGCGATCCGCGCGGTCACCTCGTCGACGAGCCCGGCCTGGCCGAGCGCCCCGAGCAGCAGATAGCACGCGAGCAGCAGCAGGAAGGAGGCGACGATGTCGATCGCGGCCCCGGCCGCGCGCAGCAGCAGCCCGATCGGCTGCACGTCGAGCGCGACGGCCTCTCCGGTGAGGACCTCGTCGTGATCCACCTGCGGACGCAGGTGCGGGCGTGCCGATGCGGACGACATGCGTATAGTCAAGCACGTGGACCTCGACGCCCTCACTGCCGCCCGCCGCGAGGAGTGGCGCCGGCTCGATGAACTCTCCCGCACGCGCGGCCTGCGCGGCACCGAGGTGGACGAGTTCGTCGCCCGCTATCAGTCGGCCTCCGCCGATCTCGCCGACATCAAGACGTCGGCCGGTCGCACGCCGCAGGGCGACCACGTCTCCACCATCCTGTCGCGCGCCCGGCTGCGCCTCACGGGTGCCCCCGACAACGTGCTGCGCCAGCTGCCGCGGTTCTTCCTGCTGCAGCTGCCGGCGGCGCTGTACCGCCTGCGCTGGACCGCGCTCGTCGTCACGCTCGCGTTCATCGGGATCGTGGCGCTCACCGGCGCGTGGATCGCCCAGGATCCGCGCCTCGTCGCGACCCTCGGCACGGAATGGCAGCTCGAGCAGTACGCCGAGGAGGACTTCGTCGCGTACTACAGCGAGCACAGCGAGGTCGCCTTCGGCGCGCTCGTGTGGACGAACAACGCCTGGATCGCGGTGCAGTGCGTGCTCTTCGGCATCACCGGCATCTGGCCCGTGTACGTGTTCGTGCAGAACGCCGTGGGGCTCGGCACCTCGGCGGCGATCATGTTCGCGTACGACCGCGGCGCCGACTTCGTGCTCTACATCCTTCCCCACGGCCAGCTGGAGATGACGAGCATCTTCGTCGCGTGCGCCGCGGGCCTGCACATGTTCTGGTCGTGGGTGGCGCCGGGCCGGCGCACCCGCATGGACGCCCTCGCCTCGGAGGGGCGCGCGCTCGCGACCGTCGCGGTCGGGCTCGTGCTCTCGCTCGCCCTGTCGGGCGTCGTGGAGGGCTGGGTCACCCGGCAGGACTGGCCGTGGGCGATCAAGATCGGGATCGGCACGCTCGCGCTGGGGGTGTTCCTCTTCTACATGCTCGTGGTCGGCCGCCGGGCCGCCCGGGCGGGCGAGACGGGCGACCTCACGGAGTACGAGGCGGGCACGCCCCGCCTCGTCGCCGGCTGAGCGCGCCCGATCCCGCGCCCGCGGCCGTCACCGCTCGGCGTCGAACAGGGCCTTGTAGGCGAAGCCCGCGAGCATCGCTCCCACGATCGGGAACACGATGAACACCCACAGCTGCAGGAGTGCGTCGCCGCCGCCGTAGATCGCCGCGGCGATGGATCGCGCGGGGTTCACCGACGTGTTGTCGACGGGGATCGAGATGTAGTGGATGAGCGCCAGCGTGAGGCCGATGACGAGCCCCGCGAGCGGCGTGCCGCGGGTGGGGTGCGTGACGCCGAGGATGACGAGCACGAACAGGGCCGTCAGCACGAGCTCGACGATGATCGCCGCCATCATCCCGAACCCGGCGGGCGAGTTCTCGTCGAAGCCGTTGCTCGCGAACCCGCCCTGCTGCGCCGTGGTGAGCCAGCCGTCCGGCCCGAACAGCCCGATGAGCACGAGCAGCGTCGTGGCGACGACGCCGCCGATCACCTGGGCGATGATGTACCCGATCACGTCGCGCCACGGGAAGCGGCCGGCGGAGGCGAGGCCGAGGGTCACCGCGGGGTTGAAGTGGCCGCCCGAGATGGGGCCGAAGGCGTAGGCGCCGACGACCACCGTGAGGCCGAACGCGAGCGCGACGGCCGCGTACACGGTGCCGGTCGGGCCGCCCTCGAGGAAGAAGTTCGACGCGAACACCGCGGTGCCGACGCCGCCGAGCACGAGCAGCAGCGTGCCGAAGCCCTCGGCGACGAGCTTCGCGACGGTCGTGGGAGCCGGCGGGGGCGTGTGCGCCAGCTCCGTGGGCTCGATCGGCGATTCCGGATTCGGATCGGACATGGGATCTCCTTCGGGGAGGCCGGGACGGCTCTGCTCGCATCGTGTCAGCGGCGAGGCGCCGACGGCAGGAGCCGCGCCGAGAGGAGCGCTGGCGCCCGTCCGCCGCGGGCGGTAGACACGAGGGCATGTGGATCGGCTGGATCGCCTTCCACCTGCTCCTCGGCGACGTGCACTCCCTCAAGCAGCGCGAACCCGCCCCCGTTCCCCGAACCCGCCCCGGATGGGGTGCGGGCTCGAGGAATGAGGGCGGGTTCGGCGGAAGCGGGAGCCTCAGGCCGTGACGGGCTCGGCCTCGTAGCCGATCGGGTCGGCCGAGGCGTCCTGGGCGGCCAGCTTGGCCTTGATGCCGGCGACGATCTTCTCGTCCACCTGGCCCCAGTACCAGAAGAAGCGCTCCTTGACGACGTCGATGGTCAGGCCGGAGTACTGCCCGGCGAGCGTCTCGTGGAAGCGGTCCTTCGCGCCCTCGTCGAAGACGTCGTTGTACAGCGTGCGGGCCTGACCGAAGTCGTCGTCCTCGCTGTGCAGCGAGTACGCGCTGCGCACGAGCTCGCCGTCGGCCTCCCACGACGCCTCGACGGCGCGCTCGGGCTCGGCGTGCGGGGCGCCGAACGAGTTCGGCGCGTACACGGGCGTGCCGGCCGCGTTGAAGTGGTACGCCATGTTGCCCTGGTGCATGTAGTTGAACGCGGGCGCGGCGTGCGGCTGGTTCACCGGCAGCTGGTTGTAGTTCGTGCCGATGCGGTAGCGCTGCGCGTCGGGGTACGAGAACACGCGGGCCATGAGCATCTTGTCGGGCGAGATGCCCGTGCCCGGCACCTGGTTGCCCGGCGAGAACGCGGCCTGCTCGATCTCGGCGAAGAAGTTCTGCGGGTTGCGGTTGAGCGTGAACTCGCCCACCTTGATGAGCGGGTAGTCGGCGTGCGGCCACACCTTGGTCATGTCGAACGGGTTGAAGCGGTAGGTCTTCGCGTCCTCGTAGGGCATGACCTGCACCTTGACCTCCCACGCGGGGAAGTCGCCGCCCTCGATCGCGTTGAAGAGGTCGCGGCGGTAGTAGTCCGCGTCCTCGCCCGCGATGCGCTCGGCGTCGGCGGCCGACATGTGCTCGACGCCCTGCTTCGAGATGAAGTGGTACTGCACCCAGAAGCGCTCGCCCGCGGCGTTCACCCACTGGTAGGTGTGCGAGCCGTAGCCGTTGAGGTGACGCCACGACTTCGACAGACCGCGGTCGCCCATGAGGTAGGTGACCTGGTGGGCCGACTCGGGGGACAGGGTCCAGAAGTCCCACTGCATGTCGGCGTTGCGCAGGCCGGAGGCGCCCGTGCGCTTCTGCGAGTGGATGAAGTCGGGGAACTTCATCGCGTCGCGCAGGAAGAAGACCGGCGTGTTGTTGCCGACGATGTCGAGGTTGCCCTCGGTCGTGTAGAAGCGCAGCGCGAAGCCGCGCACGTCGCGCCACGTGTCGGGCGATCCCTGCTCGCCGGCGACCGACGAGAAGCGCAGCAGCACCTCGGACTCGGCGCCGGGCTGGAACACCGCGGCGCGCGTGTACGCCGAGACGTCCTCCGTGACGGTGAAGGTGCCGAACGCGCCGCCGCCCTTCGCGTGCGGGTTGCGCTCCGGCACGCGCTCGCGGTTGAACGACGCCAGCTTCTCGACGAGGTAGCGGTCGTGCAGCGCGGTGACGCCGTCGGGACCGGTGGTGAGCGAGTACTGGTCGCTCGCGACCGGGGTTCCGGTCTGGGTGGTGGTGTACGAGATGTCAGCCATTGCCGTTCCTTTCGCATTCGGGACAGATGGCACGGAAGGTCACGCTCGCCTCGAGGACGCGCATGCCGTGATCGTGGGAGGGGTGCAGGCAGGGGGCTTCGCCGACGACGCACGGCACGTCCTCGACCTTGCCGCAGACCACGCACTGCAGATGGTGGTGGTTGTCGCTCCGGTCCAGCTCGTACAGCGCGCTGGGCGCGCCGGGCAAGCTCACGCGCTGGGCGATGCGCGCGTCGGTGAGGTCGTTGACGATGCCGTGCACGGTCTGCAGTGCGATGCCGGGGATCCGCTCGCCCACCGCCGCGTGCAGCTCGTCCACCGCGGCGTGCGGGCGCGACGCGAGGGCGTCGAGCACGGCCACGCGCTGCGCGGTGACGCGCAGGCTGGCGGCGCGGAGCGCATCCGCGGCGTCGGGGGGCGTGGCCGTCGGGTTCATCCCCTCGAGTATAGCTGTTTTGAATGATTCGCAAAAAAGAACGATGAGGGATTACGGCTAGAGCCGGCCGGCCTTCTTCAGCGCCAGGTAGCGGTCGGCCACGCGCGGCGGCAGCGACTCGGGGTCGTCGGCGAGGGCCTCGGCGCCCGCGCGCTCGATCGCGGCCGTGACGCGCGCCGCCGACGCGAGCGTCGCCTCGGCCGCGGCGGCGTGGTACAGGGCGTCGACGTCGCCGCGGGAGCGGGCCAGCTCGGCGAGTCCGCCGTCGGTGGCCGTGCCCACGAGCACGACCGTGCCCGCCTTCACGGTGCTCGGCAGCGTGCCCAGGAACCCGCGCGACGCGTCGGGCGACTCCTGGGCGGTGAGGATGACGAAGAGGTTGGGTTTGGCGTGCAGCGCGCGCACCTGCGCGAAGGCGGCGTCCCAGTCGGTGTCGATCAGCTGCGCCTCCACGGGCGCGAGCGCGTCGACCATCGCGGGCAGCAGACCAGGCCCGTCCACGCCGGTGACCCGGGCGCGCACGACGCGGTCGAAGGCCACGAGGTGCACGTGGTCGCCCGCGCGGTTCGCGAGCGCGGCGAGCAGCAGCGCCGCCTCGAACGACGCCTCCAGGCGCGTGCCGTCGTCGACGCGCGTCGCGGCCGTGCGGCCGGTGTCGATGAGGATGACGACGTGGCGGTCGCGCTCCGGGCGCCACGTGCGCAGCATGGTCGTGCCGGCGCGCGCGGTCGCGCGCCAGTCGATCGAGCGCACGTCGTCGCCGCGCACGTACTCGCGCAGCGAGTCGAACTCGGTGCCCTGGCCGCGCACCTGCACGCTCGTGGAGCCGTCGAGCTCGCGCAGCCGCGCGATGCGGCTCGGCAGGTGCCGACGCGCCTTGAAAGGAGGCAGCACGCGGACGGCACCCGGTGCGCTGATCCGCCGCTGCCGGCCGGCCACGCCGAGCGGCCCGCGGGTGCGGACGACGACGAACTCGCTGCGCAGCTCGCCGCGGCGGCGGGGGAGGAGCGGCACGCTCGCGGTGCGCGATTCGCCCGCCGGCACGTCGATCCGGAGGCGCTCGGCCGGCGCGCCGGCGGTGGGCTGCCAGGCGTCGCGCACGAGTCCGCGGATGCGCCGGTTCGACGGGTTGGCGAAGCGGATGCGCGTGGTCGCGGGCTGGCCGAGCGACACGCGCGAGGTCGCGTCGCGCGAGACCCGCAGCACGCGCGCGTCGGGAGCGGCCAGCACGTCGGCGAGCACGAGCGCCGCGCACAGCGTGAGCCAGGCGAGCGCGAGCAGCCACGGTGAGGCCCCCGTCGCGCTCAGCAGCACGACGGGGACGATGCCGAGCGCGACGAGGATCGGCAGGCGGCCGGAGACGTACATGGATCAGATCGGGACGCGCGTCTGCTGCAGCACGGAGTTCAGCACGGCGTCGACCGAGACGCCCTCGATCTCGGCGTCGGGGCGCAGCTGGATGCGGTGGCGCCACACGGGCACGAGCATGGCCTGCACGTGGTCAGGCGTGATGGCGGGGTAGCCGCCCAGCCAGGCCCACGCCTTCGCCGCCGCGAGCAGCGCCGTCGCCGCGCGGGGGCTCGCGCCCACCTGCACCGACGGGCTCTGGCGCGTGGCCCTGGCGAGGTCGACGATGTACGCGAGCACGTCGTCCGTCGCCGTGACGCCGGCCGCGGCGTCCTGCGCGGCGCGGATCTCCTCGGGCGTGACGACGGCGTGGACCTCCTCGAGCAGGCGCGGCGAGAAGCCGTCGGCGTGGCGGCGCAGCACGGCGACCTCGGCGTCGCGCTGCGGCACGTCGATGATCAGCTTGAGGAGGAAGCGGTCCAGCTGCGCCTCCGGCAGCGTGTACGTGCCCTCGTGTTCGATCGGGTTCTGCGTGGCGCAGACGAGGAACGGCTCGGGCAGCGCGCGCGTGACGCCGTCCGACGAGACCTGTCGCTCCTCCATCGCCTCCAGCAGCGCCGACTGCGTCTTCGGGGGCGTGCGGTTGATCTCGTCGGCGAGCAGGATGTTCGTGAACACCGGTCCCTCGCGGAACTCGAACTCGCCCGTCTTCGCGTCGTAGATGAGCGATCCGGAGACGTCGCCCGGCATGAGGTCGGGCGTGAACTGCACGCGCTTGGTGTCGAGGCCGAGCGCGCGGCTGAAGGTGCGAACCATGAGCGTCTTGGCGACTCCGGGCACGCCCTCGAGCAGCACGTGGCCGCGGGCGAGCAGCGCGATGAGCAGGCCCGTGACGGCGCCCTCCTGGCCGACGACCGCCTTGCCGACCTCGTCGCGCACGCGTGCGACCGCCTGGCGCAGGTCGGAACCGCCCGATCCGCCCGGCGCGGCCGATCCGCTCGTCGCCGGGGGAGTGGCCGGCAGCGGGGGCACGGGGCCGGCCGGCTGCGGCGGGATCACCGTGGCGCGCTCGGGCCCGGGGCCGGAGGCGGGAGGGTATGCGTCGGTCATGGGTGGTTCCTCTCGGAATCGATGGCCGTTTCCAGGTCTCGCAGGCGCTCGCCGAAGGCGACGAGTTCCGCGTCGGTCGCGGGCTGGGTGTGCAGGATCTCGGACACGTGCGCCGGCGGGGTGCCGAGCCGCGCCGCCACCGCGGCGGCGACGTCGTCGACGGGCGCGCGGCGGTTCAGGCCGACGCGCCGCGCCATGCGTGCGGCCGCGCCGCGGCGCAGCAGGTCGGCGGCGTGCCGGGGATCGCGCGCGTGCTGGTAGAGCCGGGCGCGGCCCTCCAGCGTCTCGCTGCCGCGCACCGTGACGGGCAGATCCTCGGCCACGAGCGGGCCGAACCGCCTGCCCTGCCAGACCGCCGCCGCGATCGCGGTCGCACCGAGCAGGATGATGACGGGCGTCACCCACGGCGGCGTGAGCGAGCCGAGCGTGTCGGGTGCGTTGCCCGGCGCGATGTCGGCCTCGCTCGGGAGGTACCAGACGACGTCCTCGTGCGCGCCGAGCAGGTTCAGGGCGAGGGCCGCGTTGCCGCCGTCGGCGAGATGCTCGTTCGCGAAGACGGTGCCCGCGTCGAGCACGACGAGCTCGGTGCCGTCGAGGTCGGAGGCGAGGAGCCCGTAGCCGCCGGCGGTGCCCGGATAGCACGCGATGTCCGCGTCGCCGCGCGGGTAGAGGCGCCCGGGGGCGATCGCGCCGGCGCGCTCGGCCTCCGGCAGCTCGCAGGCCGGAGGGATCGGCTCGAGCGCGTTCCCGGCGAACTCGAACTCGCCGAAGAAGATCTCGAGGTCGCGCGCGGACGGCTCGATGAGCACCGTCCGCGCGGCGCGCCCGGCGATGTCCCGCAGCGCCCCGTCCTCGAGGTACCAGCTGGGCCCGATCACGAGTGTCTCGCCGCCGGTGAGGGCGCTCTCCGCGGCGGCGCGGGACTGGACGAGCTCGACCGCGACGCCCTGCTCCTCGAGGATCCGAGCGAGGGCGAGCGTGCCGGTGGGGGCCGCGCTCTCGGGGTCGTGCGCGCCCTTGGGGCGCCACTCCGGTCCGGTCACGAACGC
Organism: Microbacterium sp. NPDC003461; assembly: GCF_053588335.1. Taxonomy (NCBI): domain Bacteria; kingdom Bacillati; phylum Actinomycetota; class Actinomycetes; order Micrococcales; family Microbacteriaceae; genus Microbacterium; species Microbacterium sp. NPDC003461. Next base: position 12,869 of record NZ_JBSFPT010000039.1, read on the forward strand.
GAGCGCGGTGCCGATCACCACGATCGCCGCGACGAGCGCCACCCACCCCCACACGCGGCGGCGGCGCGACGACGTGGGATCCGCGGGCGCCTCGATCGTCGTCATGCGCGCACCGGCTCCGAGTCCAGCGGATCGGCGAGGCGCGCGGGGCGTGTGCGCGCGATCTCGTCGTCGACGGCCGCGACGCCCTCGTACATCTGCGCGGTGCCCCGGCGGCGCAGGTAGCGCACGTCGTCGAAGGCGACGGCCCCGTCATGCAGCCGCTGTGCCTGCGCGGGGAAGAACGGCGCGGCGTTCGCGGCCAGCGCCTGCGCCGTGGTGCCCGGGAGCGCGTCGAGCACGTCGCGCTCCTCCATGCCGCGCGCGAGCGCCCGGTAGCGCTCGATCACGGCCTGGTCCCAGCGGCCGGCGGCCGCATGCTCGGCGGCGGAGGCGCGCAGCTCGGCCGCGCTGCGGGTCTCGTCCTCGCCGAAGAGCACCGAGGACGAGGCGGCCCGCGCGCGGTGCGCGGAGCGGGGGCGCCCCCAGATGAGCAGCCCGAGCACCACCACGGCCGCGATCACGACGATGACCACCAGGGTCAGCAGGGGGCTCCACTCGGCGCCGACGCCCACGCGCAACAGGTTCGCGAAGAACTCGCCGATCGCCTGGGCAATCCGGTCGATCAGCGTCGGCTCCGCGGCGTCGTACACCCGGTCGGCGAGCTCGCGCTCGGCCCATTCGCGCGCCTCGTCCGGGCCGGGCGTCACGGGGATCTGCAGGGGGCTCACGACGACGCGCGTCCTCCCTGCGGCGGCGCGCCGTCGCCCCACGGCGGCGTGAACGGAGCGTGCTGGTCGGGCGCGGGCGGCGGGGGCTGCTGACCGTACGGGGGCGCGGGGGAGGGCGGCGCCGGGGTCGCGCCCTGCGGCGCGGGCGGGTACACGGGCGGGTGCTGTCCGTACGGCTGCGAGCCGGAGGGCGGCGGGGCGTAAGCGGGCGCCGGGGCATAAGCGGGCGCCGGCTGCCCGTAGGGCGGAACGGGCTGGCCGTACGCGGGCTGCGGCTGGGGCTGACCCGGGTAGCCGCCCGGAGCCGGGTACCCGCCGGGTGCCGCGTAGCCGCCGGGTGCCGCGTAGCCGCCGGGAGCGGGGTAGCCGGGAGCCGGGCCGTACGCCCCGGGCGCGTAAGTCGGGGCGGACGGGCGGGAGGGGGCGACGGCGCGGGGGTCGTACGCGTACGGGTCCTCGATCATCGAATCGCCCGCGTCGCGGCGCTCCACATAACGCTGCATCCGCAGGTCGATCCCCTCCTTGCGCATGCGCAGATCGAGGTACACGAGGGCCGACGCGGTCGCCTGCACGACGACGGCGATGGACTGGATGAGGAAGGTCACGACCTGCGCCAGCACGAGGCTCACGATCGACGCGACGACCGCCGAGGTCGCCTGGTCGCCGGTCGGCGCCAGCGTGGGCACGAGGAGGGATGTCAGCAGCGAGAACGGCATTCCGACGATGGAGGCCGCGGTGATCATGATGAGCGAGATCAGCACCATCACGCCGAACGTCGACCAGAACCTCCCGCGCGTGAGCGCCCAGGAGCGGCCGATCGCCCGGAAGACGCCCGCGCCCTCGAGGACGATGGCGGACGGGGTGACGTACAGCTTCGTCGAGATCCACGCGGCCAGGAACAGCGACGCGAGGAACGCGAGCAGGACGAGCAGGACCGCGACGACGACGCCGCTGTCGCCGAGGGACACGGCGAGGCCCGCGATCGCCGCGATCGCGATGACGATGGCGGCGACGACCGCCAGCATGACGAGCAGCTGGTACCCGAACAGCCGCCAGAAGGCGGGCTTCACGCGGCGCCAGATCATTCCCAGCGTCGCGCGCTCACCCAGGGCCGCGTGCGACACCTCGCCGATCACGACGCCCTGCACGATGACGCCCAGGACGCCCAGGCCGACCGCGACGAGCAGCGACGTGACGACCGTGATGAGGGTGGCGCCGGCGCTGATGGCCGCCCTGTCCGCATAGTCCGCGGTCTCGAGCCGCGAGAACGCCAGGAACGAGACGCCGCCGATGAGGAGGAGGCCGACGAGGGTGGAGACGATCTGCACGACCATGGCGAAGCCCAGCAGCACCTTGGGGTTGCCGCGCAGCGCCGCGAACGACTTGCCCAGGATCGTTCCGAACCCCAGGGGCTGCAGCGGGATCAGACCGCCCCTGGGGGCCGGCGTCCACGTCGATGTCCCGCTCATGTCGCCCTCCCCGTCGACCAGATTCGATGCCCATCGTTCCACACTTCGCGAGGCGGCAGAGGGCTCGAACGCGCGGGGGCTTCGGATACGCTGATCGGGTGACAGCCCGCATCCTCGTGGTCGACGACGACACCGCTCTGGCCGAGATGATCGGCATCGTTCTGCGCACCGAGGGATTCGACACCGCGTTCTGCGCCGACGGCGCCCTGGCGGTCGACGCGTGGCGCGACGAGCGTCCCGATCTGGTGCTGCTCGATCTGATGCTGCCCGGCAAGGACGGGATCGAGATCTGCAGCGAGATCCGCCGCGAGTCGGGCGTGCCGATCATCATGCTCACGGCGCGATCCGACACCTCCGATGTCGTCAACGGCCTGGAGGCCGGCGCCGACGACTACATCGTCAAGCCGTTCAACCCCAAGGAGCTCGTCGCGCGGATCCGCACCCGCCTGCGCCCCGTCGCCCAGGCGGCCAGCGAGAACCTCCGCGTCGGCGACCTCACGATCGACGTGGCGGCGCACGAGGTGCGGCGCGGCGACGAGCTCATCTCGCTCACGCCGCTCGAGTTCGAGCTGCTCGTCGCGCTCGCATCGAAGCCCAACCAGGTGTTCTCGCGCGAGATGCTGCTCGAGCAGGTGTGGGGCTACCACTACAAGGCCGACACGCGGCTGGTGAACGTGCACGTGCAGCGGCTGCGCTCGAAGGTGGAGCTCGACCCGGACGACCCCAAGATCGTGATGACGGTGCGCGGCGTCGGATACCGCGCCGGCGCCGTCGTCTGAGCGGGCGGTCCCAGGTGGCCATCCCATGCCCGTGACCCCCCGCGCCGAGCCGGTCGCGGGGCCGGCGTCCGCGCCTCTCACCGGTCCGGCGGCGACCGCGGCGATCGGCGTCATCAGGGGGCCGCGCGCGTGGGCGTCGCTCGTCGGGCGGATGTGGGGCAGCTCGCTGCGCTTCCGCACGACGCTGGTCGCCGTGGCGGCGACGATGGTCGCGGTGACGATCGCCTGCGTGTGGATGGCGGCGCAGATCCAGGCCGACCTGTTCGAGTCGCGCCGCGACCAGGTGCTGCAGGACGCGAGCCGCGCCATCAGCGCCGCGCAGGATCAGCTGGACTCGTCCGGCCAGGTGGAGCGCGAGCGCTCGGCACTGCAGGGCCTCATGACCCGCGCGCGCCAGACCCTGGTGGAGCAGTCGGGCACCTCGAGCGTGGCGTGGTTCCGGGTGGAGAGCACGCCGTCGCAGGTGGCGCCGCAGAACCAGGGCGCGCGCGATCTGCCCTCCGAGCTGATCTCGGCCGGCCTGCGCGAGCGCGTGGGCGCCTCGCCGGACGGGCAGTGGTGGCAGTCCGTCGAGCTACGCGACGCGGGCGGCCGCGCGGTGCCGGGCCTCGTCGTCGGGCAGCAGCTGAATCTGCCGGGCGTCGGCGCGTACGGCGTGTACTTCGGCTACGACCTGAGCGAGTCGGCCGAGACGCTCCTGTTCGTGCAGCGCACGCTGTGGATCGCGGGCATCGTGCTCGTGCTCATCATGGGCCTGGTCACGTGGCTCGTGCTGCGCTCGGTCGCCGAGCCGATCGTCGAGGTGGCCGACACGAGCCGTCGCCTCGCGGGCGGCGATCTCAAGGTGCGCATCGACGTGCGCGGCGAGGACGAGATCGCCGTGCTCGGGCGCTCGTTCAACCAGATGGCCGACAGCATCGAGCGGCAGATCGGAGAGCTCGCGGAGCTCTCGCTCGTGCAGCAGCGATTCGTCTCCGACGTCTCGCACGAGCTGCGCACGCCGCTGACCACCATCCGGCTCGCGGCCGACATGCTCAACGACCGGCGCGACGCCTTCGACCCCGCCACCGCCAGGGCCGCCGAGCTCCTGCACCAGCAGGTGGCGCGCTTCGAGGAGCTGCTGACCGACCTGCTCGAGATCAGCCGGTACGACGCCGGGTCGGTCGAGCTCGCGCTGGAGGCCCGGTCGCTCGCGCAGCTGACCGAGGAGGTCGTCGAGTCGATGCGGCCGCTCGCGCAGCAGCACGGCACCGAGCTGCGCGTCGTCGCCCCCGGCGGGCATGGGGCCGTCGACATGGATCCGCGTCGCATCCGCCGCATCCTGCGCAACCTCATCGGCAACGCCATCGAGCACGGCGAGGGGCGCCCGATCGTCGTGACGGTCGACAGCGACGAGGACGCGGTGGCCGTGGGGGTGCGCGACTACGGGATGGGCATGTCGCCCGAGGCCAGCCAGCGCGTCTTCGACCGGTTCTGGCGGGCCGACCCGTCGCGGCGGCGGACGATCGGCGGCACGGGGCTGGGGCTGTCGATCGCGCTGGGCGACGCGAAGCTGCACGGCGGCATGCTCGAGGTGTGGTCGGCCGTCGGTCGCGGCACGAACTTCGTGCTCACGCTGCCCCGCACCCCGGGTGCGGAGCTGCTCTCGTCGCCCGTGCCGGTCGAGCCGCGCGACCAGGAGGCCACGCCGGAGCAGATCGTGGCGAGCGCGCGCCAGGCGGGGCCGCTCCACGGCACCGACGGCGCGGGCGACGACGGGGAGGACGCGCGATGAGGCGCAGGGGACGGATCGCGGCCGCGCTGCTCGCGCTCGCCGTGGCGCTGGCCGGGTGCTCGGGGCTGCCCACGAGCGGTCCGGTGAACCCCGGTCTCTCGGCCGACGAGGTCCCCGAGCACGACTTCCTCTATTACCCGGAGGGGCCGGCGCCGGCGGCCACCCCCGAGCAGATCGTGCAGGGCTTCGTGGAGGCGGCCACGAGCCCCGCGGGCGACTGGGCGACGGCGCGGGAGTTCCTCACCCCGGACTTCGCGGCCGAATGGGAGCCGGGATCGCACGTCGCGATCGACGCGACGAGTGCCCGCGAGTACGACGCGAGCGCGCTGGAGGCGGACGGGATCGTGTCGCTGCAGATCTCCCAGGTCGCCGCTGTCGACGCGCGCGGCGTGTACCGCACGGCCACGGAGCCGGAGCAGGAGCTGCGGTACGAGCTCGTGCAGCGCGACGACGGCGAGTGGCGGATCGCGCAGGCGCCGGCGGGGATCGTGCTCGACCGCGACTACTTCCCGAACGTCTACAGCGACTTCAGCCTCACGTTCTACGACCCGGCCCAGCGGTACCTCGTCCCCGACGTGCGCTGGTTCCCCGAGGCCTCGACGGGACCCACCCGGCTCGTCGCCGAGCTGCTGCGCGGCCCCAGCGCCGCGCTCGAGGGCGCCGTGACGACGGCCTTCCCGTCGGGCGCGCAGCTGCCGGATGCCACCGTGATCGCGCTCGACGACTCGGGCGTCGCCGACATCGCGCTGCGCGGCATCGCCGCCGACGTCGACGGATCCATCGTCTCGCGTATGCGGGCGCAGGCGACCGCGACGCTTTCGAGCCTCGGCGCCCAGGGCGTGCGGCTGAGGGTGGGCGGCATCGAGCTGTCGGCCGAGGAGTACGACCCGCTGCCGACGGGGCCCGATTCGCGCGCCCTCGTGCTCGGGGGAGAGGCATACGACGACGCCTTCGGCTTCCTCGAGAACGGGGAGATCAGGGGCATCGACGGGCTCTCGGAGGCCGTTCGGTCGTCGGCGGCGCCCGCGCCGGAGACGATCAGCGTGGCCCCGGATCGGGAGTCTGCGATCCTGCTCGGGACCAACGGCGCCGTCGTGCGGGTGGGGTCCGACGGCTCCGTGCTGCTGCTCGACGACCGCGAAGACCTGCTGGAGCCCGCGCTCGACCCCGACGGCTACACGTGGACGCTGCCCGACCACGACCCCGACCAGCTCACCGCGATCGGTCCCGACGGCACCGCGGTGCTGCAGACGGCGATCCCGCAGAGCGAGGAACTGGCGATCGCCACGGTCGAGTCGATCGCGGTGTCGCGCGATGGCACGCGCCTCGCGGCGCTCGTGACCGAGCCCGGAGGGGCGGCATGGGCGGTGGTGGCGCCCGTGGCGCGCGACGGCGACGGCGTGCCGACCGGCGTCGGCACCGCGACGGTGCTCGCGGCCCTCGACGGCCCCGGCATCGACGTGGAGTGGCTCGACGACTCGAGCATCGGCGTGGTGGCGCGCGACGGCACCGAGATCGAGATCCTCGAGCAGCGGATCGGCGGCCCCGGCACCCGCATGTCTGCCCCCGCCGACGCCATCGGGATCGCCGCGGGCACCCAGGACTCGTCGATGCGGCTGATCGACAGCACCGGCGGGCTGCACGTGCGCCGCGGCTCGGCGTGGGTCAAGGTCGCCGACGGCATCGCGGTGCTGGCGACCGATGTGGGGACGCCGCGGTCCGAGTGACCGCCGCGCTCGCTCACAGCCGCCGCGGGCGCGCGGGTCATCCACGATCCCCCCGGAACGGGGCCGTCGCCGCCGCGCGGTCGGGCACGCTGGCGGCATGCCGCTCCCACCCGCCGTCCGATCCGCGCTCGACGAGGCCGCCGCCCTCGTGATCCCGGTGTGGTGCGCGGGGTGCGAGGCGCCCGGCGTCGCGCTGTGCGGTGCGTGCCGCGTCGAGCTGTCGCCGGCGGTCGCCCGCACGGTGCTGGCCGACGGCACCCCGGTGCACGCCGCGCTCGTCTACGAGGGGGCGGTGGCGCGGGTGATCGGAGCGCTCAAGGAGCGCGGCCGCACGGGGCTGGCCACGACGCTCGCGCCGGCGATGCGGGCCGCGCTGGTCGCGGCGGCGCCGGCCGCCGGTCCGGTCGTCGCCGTCCCCGCGCCGACCTCGCGCGCCGCCTTCCGGCGGCGCGGCTACCGCGTGCCCGAGCTGCTCGCGCGGCGCGTGGGCGTGCCGGTCGTCCGCGCCCTGGTATGGTCGCGCCGCGTGGCCGACCAGCGCGAGCTCGGCCGCGACGATCGGCTCCGCAACGTGGCCGGTGCGATGCGGGCGCGGGTGCGCGCGCTGGGCGGCGCACCGGTCGTGCTCGTCGACGACGTCGTCACGACGGGCGCGACACTCATGGAGGCGCGGAGGGCACTCAATGCGGCGGGCATCCCCGTGGCGGGTGCCGCGGTGCTCGCCGCGGCACAGCGGGGGAGCCGCGCATCCATATGAAACGCGCCGGATCTGGGTGGTGACATCGCGCCGGGCCGGGGCTACCGTGGGGGCACCAGACGACGGGAAGTCGTTCGAGAGGGGCTCGGCCCAGGGGCCGGGCCGGACAGGGAGGCTCAGATGGACATCAACATCTCGGGAGTCGGCGTGAGCATCAGCGACCGCTTCCGGACGGTGGTCGAGGAGAAGTCCGAGCGCATCGCGAACATCGCCCCGAGGGCGCTGACCCTCGACGTCAAGATCACCCACGACGTGCACCGCAGCCGGGTCGAGGAGGAGAAGGTCGAGCTCACCCTCACGGGCAAGACAGCCACGGCCAGGGCGGAGGCGCGCGACGGCGACAAGTTCGTCGCCCTCGACCAGGCGCTCGACAAGCTCGTCGAGCAGGTGCGCCGCGCCAAGGACAAGAGGGTCACGGGCCGCGCCCGCCCGAAGGGCGCGCACTTCGAGAAGAACTCGGGATCCCTCGCGGGGCTCGACGTCGAGCCCGTGCCCGCCGACGTGCTGCACGCCGTCACGACGGGCGAGATCCCCGTCGTCGAGGAGGAGAGCGAGCAGGACTACTCGCCGGTGGTCATCCGCACGAAGCACTTCGAGGCCGAGTGGATGACGGTCGAGGAGGCCGTGGACCGCATGGAGCTGGTCGGCCACGACTTCTTCCTGTTCATCGACGCGCGCACCGATCACCCCAGCGTCGTCTACCGCCGCCGCGGCTGGGACTACGGCGTCATCTCCCTCACGACGCAGGCGCCGCCGGAGGAGCAGCGCCTCGCGTCCTGACCCGACGCATCCAGGCCCGGGGCCCCGGACGCTAGCGCTGACTGACCCAGTCACCCGTCCGGGGCTCCGCCCCGTCGCCCGAGTCACGGTGGTCGCTTCATCTCCGGCCGCTGGCGCGGCCTCCGTTCAGCAACCGATGGGTGGGACCCGCGGTTCCCCCTCGGTTGCTGAACGGAGCGGCCGGTGGCCGCGGAGATGAAGCGACCACCGCAAGC
>NZ_JBSFPT010000040.1:0-20947 GCF_053588335.1 Microbacterium sp. NPDC003461
CCCCCGCCGAGACCCGGGCCGCCTACTACGCCCAGACCGCAACCGCGGCCTGAAATCCACAAAGAGATCGTCTACGAAGCTTGACACAGCCCAGAGGTCTCTTTCATCACTTCGTCGGCAACACCCTCGGGGACTGTGATTGATGGCTCCGGTTACCTCCACACAAGTGGCACCGTGGCGTTCGAAGCGGACGGGCACCAAGTGACGGTCATCGCGAATCGTCCTATCGAAGCCGTCGCCATCGTTGAAGCCGCGCGGCAGTGCATCGCGAAGAACGCAGCGGCAAACAGCACCACAGGCCCCGTGCTCGATGCCCTGATACTGCTACACGAACAGGGACTGCTCACCTCGGACGAGTATGAGCAGAAGCGGCAGGCGCTCGACCACATGTGACCTGCACGGACTGCGCTCCTCAGGCCCTCAACCCGGGCACCTCGAACGAATGGCGGGTAGCCAACCGGTGAGGAGTCGGTCAGAGCGGTGGTCTGCACCCCATGCCACGCAAGCACATAGCGCCCCGACGGGCGTCAATCGTGGACTCGGGTTTGTCGTCGTCCACGGTGAGGACCCGCCTTCCCTGTGTTTCAAGTCAGGGACGGCGAACGTGACGGTGCCGGCTGAGGGGCTCGAACCCACGACCCCCGCTTTACAAGAGCGGTGCTCTACCAACTGAGCTAAGCCGGCGCGGGATCCATCCTAGGGTGCCCGCCGTCGGCCTCACTCGGACGGCGTCGCGCTCTCGGTCGGCGTCGGGGTGGGCGTGGGCGTCGACAGGTAGGCGTCGCTCTCGACCGTGAGCACGAACTGCGTGAACTCGGCCGGATCGTCGAGCGACCCGACGTACACCTCGCCGTCCACGAGGATCAGCGGGGCACCCGTGAGCGTCACGTCGTCGGTGCCGGGAAGCGATCCGTCCAGCGCCTGGGCCGTCGTCTCGCGCGCCCAGTCGAGGTACGGGGCCAGCTCGATGCACTCGCGCACGTTGCGCTCGTTGGCGGCGCCGGCCGCGACCGCCAGGTCGGCAAGCTGCTCGTCCGTGTATCCCGCGGTGCCCGGCTCGGGCTGGTCGAGCAGCAGCGCGTGGTTGAACGACGGGAAGGCGTCGGGCGCATGGGTGGCGACGCACGCGGCCGCGGCGACCGCACGCTGCGAGTACTTGGTGCCGTTCGACTTGGGGGTCAGCAGCGCGACGGGGTGGTAGCTGAGCGAGACGGTGCCGCCCTCCACCCAGCGCGCCAGGCGCGCGGCGTTGGCACGCTCGAACTCGCCCGACTCGGCCGAGAGGTAGTCCACGTAGACGCGGATCTGCACCGGCTCGGTCTCGGGCGTCTGCTCCGCCTGCTCGGTCGGCGTGGGGGTAGGTGTGGGCGTCGCCTCAGCCGAGGCGATCATGGCGGACAGGTCGCGGCCGTTCACCGAGAAGCCGCCGTCGACGAACCCGGCCGGGACCCGGGTCTCCGAGGTCACCTCGGGCACGACCGTGTTCGTGATCGCGATCGCGGCCGCGGCGACCACGGCGAGCGCGCCCACGCCGATGCCGGCGCGCGTCAGCAGGCGCCGTCGCGTCTGCCGCGCGGAGACCTGCTTCGCCTTCGCGCGCAGCGCCTCGCGGCGGTTCACCTCGGCGGGCGTCTCGGCTGCCTCCCGAGCGTCCGGCGCCTGGGCGGGGTCGACGGGCTCGCCGTCCGGGCGCTCGTCCGGTGCCGGCGCGTTCGACGTCTCGTCGCTCGACATGGTCCTCCCTCGCCGCGGGTGCGGCCTCCACAACCTTCCAGAGGATAGTCCCGCGGCCTGGGAATGCGCTCCTCCGGCTCTCCCCGGCCGCCTCCGCATCGCGCCGCGCTCGTCCTGGCCCGCCGCGGATTCTCCCCAGGCGACACGCCCGCATGCCATACTGAGGGCGACCCAAAGGCGGGTCGCGGCGGGCACGCTCGCCGTTCCATTCACTACGGATCGTCCGGCACGTACCTGCCGGTGAAGGAGAAATGACATGGCATCCGTCACGTTCGACAACGCCACGCGCGTCTACCCGGGCGGCACGCGCCCCGCGGTCGACAAGCTCGACCTCGAGATCGGCGACGGCGAGTTCCTCGTCCTGGTCGGCCCCTCTGGTTGCGGAAAGTCCACCTCGCTGCGCATGCTCGCCGGCCTCGAAGAGGTCAACGACGGCCGCATCCTCATCGGCGACCGCGACGTCACCGATGTGCCGCCGAAGGACCGCGACATCGCGATGGTGTTCCAGAACTACGCGCTGTACCCGCACATGACCGTGGCGGAGAACATGGGCTTCGCGCTCAAGATCGCCGGCGTGAACAAGGACGAGCGCGCCAAGCGCGTGCAGGAGGCGGCCAAGCTGCTCGACCTCGAGCCGTACCTCAACCGCAAGCCGAAGGCCCTCTCGGGTGGTCAGCGTCAGCGTGTGGCGATGGGCCGCGCGATCGTGCGCGAGCCGCAGGTGTTCCTCATGGACGAGCCGCTGTCGAACCTCGACGCCAAGCTGCGCGTCCAGACCCGCACGCAGATCGCCTCGCTCCAGCGCCGCCTGGGCGTCACCACGGTGTACGTCACGCACGACCAGACCGAGGCGCTCACGATGGGCGACCGGATCGCCGTGCTGAAGGACGGCGTCCTGCAGCAGGTGGGCACGCCGCGCGACCTCTACGAGAAGCCGACGAACGTGTTCGTCGCGGGCTTCATCGGCTCGCCGGCCATGAACCTCTTCCCGGCCGACATCGCCGAGGGCGGCATCCGCTTCGGTTCGAAGGTCGTGCCGGTCGAGGCGGCGGCGCTCGCCAAGGCGCACGGCTCCGAGGTCACGGTCGGCGTCCGCCCCGAGGACATCCAGGTGGGCCCCGCCACCGGCGAGGGCCTCGAGGTGATCGTGGATCTCGTCGAGGAGCTCGGCGCCGACGGCTACCTGTACGGCCACTCGGAGATCGAGGGCAAGCGCACCGACATCGTCGCGCGCGTCGACGGCCGCACGCACCCGAACGCCGGCGAGAAGGTCACGCTCACCCCGGTGCCGCACCACGTGCACGTGTTCGACATCGAGACGGGCGAGCGTCTGACCGAGGCCGCGGTCGCCGCATCGGTCTGATCCCGAACGAATCACGACGGCGCGGGCCGGCCCGATGGCCGGCCCGCGTCGCGGCGTCTTGACAGGACTGGCGATGCCCGATTCCCTCCGCATCACGGCGAGCGAGATCGACCCCCAGCTGCTCGCGCTGCCCTGGCGCACGCCGCTCGAGGAGTGGCCCCGCGAGCACATCGTGCGGCTGCCGAAGGGCATCTCGCGCCACGTGGTGCGGTTCAGCGAGCTGTCGGGCCAGGTCGTCGCCGTCAAGGAGACGACGGAGCACATGGCGCGCCGCGAGTACGAGATGCTCGGCGCCCTGCAGCGGCTCGACATCCCCTGCGTGCGCCGCGTCGCCGTGATCGCCGGGCGCACGACGCCCTCCGGCGATCCGCTGCCCGCCGCACTCGTGACCGCGCACCTGAGCTTCTCGATGCCCTACCGCGCGCTGTTCACGCAGACGCTGCGCCCCGACACGCTCACCCGCCTCGTCGACGCGCTGGCGCTGCTGCTCGTGCGCCTGCACAACGTGGGCTTCTACTGGGGCGATGTCTCGCTGTCGAACACGCTCTTCCGCCGCGACGCCGGCTCGTTCGCCGCGTACCTCGTCGACGCCGAGACGGCCGAGCTGCACGAGGGCGCCGGGGGCACGGAGCTGAGCGAGGGCCAGCGCGAGCACGACCTCGACCTGGCGCGCACGAACATCGCCGGCGAGATCATGGATCTCGCCGCGAGCGGGCGGATCGACGAGGATGTCGACGCGGTCCGGATCGCGGACGGCATCGTCTCGGCGTACCGCTCGCTGTGGGCCGAGCTGACGGCGCCCGAGTCGTTCGACATGTCGGAGTCGTGGCGCATCACCGAGCGCGTGCGGCGCCTGAACGAGCTCGGCTTCGACATCGGGGAGATGGCCATCCAGACGGCGCCGGACGGCGCGCACATCTCCATCACCCCGAAAGTCGTCGACGCGGGGCACCACCAGCGCCGCCTGCTGCGGCTGACCGGCCTCGACGTGCAGGAGAACCAGGCCCGCCGCCTGCTCAACGACCTCGACGAGTACCGCGTCCGCACGGATCGGGGCGAGGACGAGGAGGAGATCGCCGCCCACGAGTGGCTGACGCGCGTGTTCGAGCCCGTCGTCCGCGCGATCCCCATCGAGCTGCGCGCCAAGCTCGAGCCGGCCGAGGTGTTCCACCAGGTGCTGGAGCATCGCTGGCTCATCTCCGAGCAGCGCGAGCAGTGGGTGCCGCTGGCCGAGACCCTCTCGAGCTACATCGAGAACGTGCTGCGCCACCGCCGCGACGAGGCCACGATCATGGGCCCGCCCACCGAGGCCGTCACCGCCCCGCAGGGCACGATGTCGCCCGAGCGCGACTGGCGAGACACCGTCTGATCCGTCTGACGATCAGGCCGTGGGATCGATGAAGAAGTTGTCGCGGAACAGGCCGGTGGGGTCGTAGCGGCGCTTCAGCTCCCGCAGCCGGCGCAGGTGGGCCGGCGGGAACGCCCGATCCACCGGCGGCGGCATGGTCGAGTCGAAGCTGAGGTACAGCCCCTCGAAGAACGGCACCAGCCGCCCCCAGCGCTCATCGAGCCCGGAGCGGGGCGAGCCGAACGCCGCGACCGAGAACCCCGCGTCGCGCCATCCGTACGCCGTCGCGTCGGCCGGCACGTCCGAGACCGCTCCCCCGACGGCGCGGATCGCGAAGAAGTGGCTCGCTCCGGCATCCAGGATCTCCTGCGCCGCCGCGGCGAACTCGGGCGTGAGGTGACGCACGAATCCGGAGCGCGACACGGGCTCGCCCCGGCCCTGCTGCGGTCCGTCCGAGGCGAAGGACGTCATGAGCTGGTCGTACGAGACGAGGGCGACGGACTGATCGACGAGGGGCGCCAGCTGCGCGATCGGCTGCAGATGGGCGACGATCCGCTCGGGGTCGTCGCTGTCGACGACGAGCAGCACCTGGGCGGCGCGGCGGCCGCCCGCTCCGGCGGACGAGAGGATCACCTCGCCCGAGACCGCGCGATCCGCCCCCTCGATGTACGCGCCCCAGTCCTGCAGGAAGCGGGCGGTGTCGTCGACCTCGAACACGAGCTGCGCGAAGCCGACCCGGGCCACGCGCACGGCGTCGAACTCGAACGACACGGCGATGCCGAAGTTCGCGCCGGCCCCGCGCACCGCCCAGAACAGGTCGGGCTCCTCGGTCTCGCTCGCGTGGACGAGGCGGCCGTCGGCCAGCATCACGTCCACCGCGCGCATCCGGTCGATCGTCAGGCCGTGCTCGCGCGCCAGCCAGCCGATGCCGCCCGCCGTCGCCAGTCCCCCGACGCCCACACCGCCGTAGTCGCCGCTGGAGATCGCCAGGCCGTGCGGGGCGAGCGCGCGCGCCACATCCGCCCAGCGGGCACCGGGCCCGATCCGCACGCGCCCCGTCGCGGCGTCGACCAGCGCGATCTCGTCGAAGCCGCTCACGTCGAGCACAAGGCCGCCGTCGTTGATCGAGCGGCCCGAGATGCCGTGCCCGGCGCTCAGCACGCCGAGCGGCACGCCGCGGTGCTCGCGCGCGAAGCCGACGGCGTCGCGCAGCTGGTCGACCGAGCGCGGCGCCAGGACGAGGCCGGGCTCGGCGCCGCGCAGGTACGTCGACCGGTAGCGCCCGTACGCGGCATCGCCCGGCTCGACCGCGACGTCGGCGAGCGCGGCCGGCACGTCGTCGTACGCGATGCCCGGCTTGCGCAGGGATCGCGCGGCGGCGCCGCGGACGCGGCCGGTGGTCACGACGCCCCGTGCCCCGCGCTCGCGTTCGACCGCCTCGCGCACGGCGGGCGCCACCTCGCCGGCGAAGCGCTCCAGCGTCGCGGCGTCGTCGCTGGCCACGATGAACACGCTGATCCCGTCCTCGAGAACCATCCTCGTGAGCTCCTCGGCGGGCACCTGCGGCGCGATGTTGAGGAGCCGGGTGATCTCGCGCGGGTCGCGACCGGTCTCCTCGGCGGCCTCGTCCACGGCGCGGTTCCCCGCGGCGAGCGCCCCCGGTTCGAGGTAGCCCAGGCTCGGCAGCCATCCGTCCGCCTTCCGCCCGGTCAGGCGCAGCATGCGCGGCTTGTAGGCCCCGAGCCAGATCGGGATCTCGTGGGCGGGAGCCGGCCCCCGCTTGGCGCCGTCCACCCGGTGCCACCGGCCGCCGGCGCGCAGCGGCCCGCGGCCGTGCGCGTCCCAGATGCCCCGGACGATGTCGATCGCCTCGCTCAGCGCGTCGACGCCCTGCCCGGGCGTGAGGCGCCGCCCGCCCATCGCCTCGATGGCGTCCCAGAAGCCCCCGGCCCCGAGGCCCAGGCTGAAGCGCCCGCCCGAGAGCAGGTCGAGGCTCGCGGCGGAGCGCGCGAGCACCGCCGGCGGCCGCAGGGGCAGGTTGAGCACATTGCCCGACACGTGGATGCGCGAGGTGCGCGCCGCGACCCAGCTGAGCAGCGTCCACGTGTCGTGGAAGCCCGGCTGGTAGGGGTGGTCCTGGAAGGTGACGAGGTCGAAGCCCAGGCTCTCGGAGAGCACGGCGAGCTCGACGGGCCGCTCGGGCGGCGCGTTGCGGGGCGTGATGAAGGTGCCGAAGCGGAGGGGGTGACCATAGTCGGGCATGTCCCCAGCCTCGACCTCGACGGGATCGGCCTCAACCACCGCGTGAGCGGCTTACCATTCGTATGTGAACTCTCCCGCGCGCCCGCCGTCCGCCTGGCCCCTCATCGACGACGAGGAGTGCCGCAGGGCCACCACCACGATCGAGCTGATCGGCCGCCGGTGGAGCAGCGCGATCCTGCTCGCGATCGGCCGCGGTGCCACGCGCTTCCGCGAGATCCGCGGCATGGTCGACGGCCTGTCCGACCGCATGCTGTCGGTGCGGCTGCGCGAGCTGGAGCAGATCGGCCTCGTGGCGCGCACCGTCGAGCCGACCACGCCGGTCACGGTGCGCTACGGCCTCACGCCGCGCGGCGCGGAGCTGCTCGCCGCGATGCAGCCCCTCGCCCGGTACGCGCAGCGCTGGGAGGCGCGCCCGGACGAGCGCGCCGCGACGGCCTGATCCCCGTCCCGCGAGACAGCAACTGCGCGCCGAGACAGCGGCGTGTGCACGCTGTCTCGGCGCGAGAATGCTGTCTCACCGAGGGGACGGTTCGCTACTGCTGGGCGGCGCGGGTGGTGGCGATCTGGTAGAGCGCGACCGAGGCGGCGATGCCCGCGTTGAGCGACTCCGTGGCCGCCGAGATCGGGATCGACACCACCTGGTCGCAGTTCTCCGTCACGAGGCGCGACAGGCCCTTGCCCTCGCCGCCCACGACGACGACGATCGGGCGGTCGGCCAGCTGCAGCTCCGGCAGCGACACGTCGCCGTCGCCGTCGAGCCCCAGCACGAACACGCCCTGCTTCTTGAGGTCCTTGAGGGTGCTCGTGAGGTTCGACGCCATCGCCACGGGGATGCGCGCCAGGGCGCCCGCGCTCGTCTTCCATGCGGCCGCGTTCACGCCGGCCGAGCGGCGCTGCGGCAGGATGACGCCCTGGCCGCCGAAGGCCGCGGCCGAGCGGATGATCGCGCCGAGGTTGCGCGGGTCCGTCACGCCGTCGAGCGCGACGAGCAGCGGCGTCTCCCCCGCGTCGACGATCCGCTCGAGCAGGTCCTGCGGGTGCGCGTACTCGTACGGCGGCACCTTGAGCGCCACGCCCTGGTGCACGCCGTCGAAGCCGGCCATGCGGTCGAGCTCGGGGCGCGTCACCTCGAGCACGGGGATCTCGCGCTTGCCCGCGATCGACAGCATCTCCTTGACGCGGTCGTCCATCTCCACGCGCTGCGCGATGTAGAACGTCGTGGCGGGGATGCGGGCCCGCAGGGCCTCGAGCACCGAGTTGCGGCCCGTCACGTACTCGTTGTCGTCGTTCGGGCGGCGCTGCGGGGTGCGACCGGCGACCGGCCGCTTCGCCGCGGCGCGCTCGGCGAGCGCCTTGGCCTTGTGCGCCTTGTGGTAGGGGCGGTCCTCCGCCTTGGGCGTGGGTCCGCGGCCCTCGAGCGACTTGCGGTTGTGACCGCCGGTGCCCTTGGTGGGACCCTTCTTCTTGCCCCTGCTCGCGCCGGGGCGTCCGGGCTTAGCCATCGATGCTCCAATGTGTGCCGTCTGGTGTGTCTTCGAGGGCGATGCCGGCGGCGGCGAACGCGTCGCGCAGCCGATCGGCGGTGCCCCAGTCCTTCGCCGCGCGCGCCTCGGCGCGCTGGGCGATGAGGGTGGTCATGAGGGTGTCGAGCGTCGCCTCCGCGGCGCCCGATGCGCCACCCTCGCGCGCCGGCGCGTCGAGACCCAGGATGCGCAGCATGCCGATGACGCCGCCGAGCGCGCCGGACACGCCCGCCGCGTCGCCCGCGTCGAGGGCCGTGTTGCCCTCGCGCACGGTCTCGTGCACGACCGCGAGCGCCTGCGGCACCCCGAGGTCGTCGTCCATGGCCGCCTCGAACGCCGCCGGCAGCGGTCCGCCCGCGTCGGCGGCGATCCCGGCCCGCTCGGCCCGGGCGAGGAAGCCGTGGATCCGGTCGAGCGCGGCCGCGGCCTCGTCGATCGCCCGCTCGGACACGTCGAGGCTGGATCGGTAGTGCGCGGCCAGCAGCGCGTAGCGCACGACGTGCGCGGGCCGGGCGGCCAGCAGGTCGCGCGCGAGCGTGAAGTTGCCGAGCGACTTGGACATCTTCTGGCCCTCGACCGTGACGAGGCCGTTGTGGATCCAGTACCGGGCGAACGGGTCGCCCGCGGCGTGCGACTGCGCGAGCTCGTTCTCGTGATGCGGGAAGCGCAGGTCGAGGCCGCCGCCGTGGATGTCGAACTCGGCGCCCAGGTAGCGCCGCGCCATCGCCGAGCACTCGATGTGCCAACCGGGGCGGCCGGGGCCCCACGGCGACTCCCACGACGCGTCGGCTGGCTCGTCGGCCTTGCGGCCCTTCCACAGCGCGAAGTCGTGCGGATCGCGCTTGCCGCGCGGATCGGCGTCGGGGGCGTCGTCCATGTCGTCGACCGATTGGCGGGTGAGGGAGCCGTACTCGGGCCACGAGCGCACGTCGAAGTACACGTCCCCCGCCGCGGCGTACGCGTGGCCGCGCGCGATGAGCTCCGCGATGAGCTCCTGCATCTGCGGGATCGAGGCGGTGGCGCGAGGCTCGTACGTGGGCGGCTGGATGCCGATGGCAGCATATGCCGCGTCGAACTCCCGCTCCATGCGGTACGCGAGCGCCCACCAGGGCTCGGCGTCGCTCGCGTTCGCGAGCACCTTGTCGTCGATGTCGGTGACGTTGCGCACGAACGTCACACGGCCGTACCGGTGCTCGAGCCAGCCGCGCAGCACGTCGAATGCGAGCGCGCCCCGCAGGTGGCCGACGTGGGGACCGGACTGGACCGTGGGCCCGCAGACGTACATCGTGACGTTCCCCGGGTCGAGGGGCGCGAAGTCGCGCAGCGCCTGGGCGCGCGTGTCGTAGAGCCGGAGAGTCACCACACAAGACTACTGACCGCCCGCTGAACGTTACGGTCGGGGCACGGCGACACAGATCCGTCGCACGCGTGGGATAGAACGGTGTGGTGCCCGTGATCGCCGTCCTCGCCGCCGCCGTCCTCTTCGGCACGACGGGCACGGCGCAGGCCCTGGGCCCCGACGGCACCACGCCGTTCACTGTCGGCGGGTCGCGGCTCGTCATCGGGGGCACCGTGCTCGCGGCGCTCACGGCCGCCGCCGCGTGGCTGCGGCGGCGCCGCTCGCCCGGCGACGCTCGCCCACGGCTCACGGCGCGGCCCGCCGTGCTCATGGCCGTCACGGCGGTGTGCCTCGCGGCATACCAGCCGCTGTTCTTCCTCGGCACCGCCCGCAACGGCGTCGCCGTCGGGACCGTCATCGCGCTCGGCTCCGCGCCGGTGATCGCCGGCGTGCTCGAGGGCGTGCTGCACCGCCGCGTGCCGAGCGCAACCTGGATGTCCGCGACCGGGCTCGCGACGGTCGGCGTGATCCTGCTCGGCGTGGGAGGCGGCGGCCGGGTCGCGGCCGATCCGCTCGGCGTGCTCGGCTCGATCGGCGCCGGCGCCTCGTTCGCCGTGCTCGCGGTGGCGCAGCGCCGCCTGCTCGACGACGGCTGGCATCCGTTCACGGTGGTCGGCGCGATGGGCGGCGGGTCCGCCGTGCTGGCGATCCCGCTGCTGCTCGGCGGCGACCTGTCGTGGCTGGGCGATCCGCGCGGTCTCGTCATGGCGGTCTGGCTCGGCATCGGCACCGTCACGGTCGCGTACGCGCTGTTCACGTGGGGGCTTGGCGGTCTCAGCGCCGCCGCGGCGGCGACCCTGACGCTCGCCGAGCCGCTCACCGCGAGCGTGCTCGGCCTCGCCGTGCTGCGCGAGCAGCTGGCCCCGCTCGCCGTCGCCGGCCTCATCCTGCTCGGTGCCGGCCTCGCGCTGCTGGCCTGGGGCTCACGCCCTCCCCGCGACCCGAGGCCGATCCCCCTCGAGGCCTGAGCGGAATCAGGCGGGCAGGAGCAGGGCGACGGCGAGCGCCTGCACGCCCTCGGCTCGGCCCGTGAAGCCCAGGCCGTCGGTCGTCGTCGCCGAGACGGAGACCGGCGCGCCTCCCAGCGCGCGCGACAGCGCCGCCTGCGCCTCGGCGCGGCGCGCGGCGAAGCGCGGGCGCTGCGCCTGCACCTGCACCGCGACGTTTCCGATCGTCCATCCGGCCTCGCCGAGGAGGCGGTGTGTCTCGGCGAGGAAGGCGTCGGCGTGGGCGCCGGCGAACTCCGGCCGCTCGGTGCCGAACCGCGAGCCGATGTCGCCGAGGCCCGCCGCCGACAGCAGTGCGTCGACGACGGCGTGCGCCACGGCGTCGCCGTCCGAGTGCCCCGCCAGCGCCGGCTCCCCCGGCCACTCCAGGCCGGCGAGCCAGAGCGTGCCGCCGTCCGAGAAGGCGTGGACGTCGGTGCCCAGACCCACGCGCGGCGCCGCGAGCGCGGGAGCCGCGTCCGACGATCCCGACGCTCCGGAGACCGTCGCGCCGTCGCCCATCACGATGCCGCCACCGCCGACCGGCTCCACCGGCGAGTCGGCCACGAGCGCGCGCGCCCGCTCCAGATCGGCGGGCGTGGTGATCTTGAAGGCGAGGGCGTCGCCCTCCACGGCCGCGAGCGGATGCCCCGCCTCGGCCACGAGCGCGGCGTCGTCGGTGAACTCGCCGTCTGCGGCGGCGTACGCCGCATCCAGCACCTCGCGGCGGAACCCCTGCGGCGTCTGCGCCGCGCCGAGCTGCGCGCGGTCGACCACGCCGGTGATCCGCTCGCCCTCCACGCGCTTGATCGTGTCGATGACGGGCAGCACCGGCACCGCTCCCCAGCCGGTGCGCTCGATCGCGTCGATCACGCGGTCGAAGACGGCGGGCGGGGTGAGCGCGCGCGCCGCGTCGTGCACGAGCACGATCTCGATGCCCGGCAGCACCCGCGCCAGTCCCGCGGCGACCGACTCCTGGCGGGTCGCGCCGCCCGGCACGACCGACACGAGCTGCGCGCGATCGCCGGCCGCCTCCGTCGCGTCGGTGAGCGCCTCGCCCACGCGATCGGCGGGCGCGACGACCACGACCTGGGCGAGCGGCCCGGCGAACACCCCGCGCAGCGCGTGACGCAGGATCGTGTGCCGGTCGAGCCCCACGAACGCCTTGGGGGCTCCCGCACCCAGGCGGGTTCCCGATCCGGCGGCGACGACGATGACCGCGATGCGCGGCGCGAGGACTTCGGTCACCCCATAAACGTACCGCCGGGTGCCCTTGCGGACACCCGGCGGTATGGTCTGGATCGCGTCTCGCGCGAACCGCGACGGCTCAGGACGCGAGCACCTCGTCGAGGAGGGCGGCCGCCTTCTCCTCGTCGATCTTCTCGGCGAGCGCGAGCTCGCTCGTCAGGATCTGGCGGGCCTTGGCGAGCATGCGCTTCTCGCCGGCCGAGAGGCCGCGGTCCTGGTCGCGGCGCCACAGGTCGCGCACGACCTCGCTCACCTTGATGACATCGCCCGACGCGAGCTTCTCCAGGTTCGCCTTGTAGCGGCGCGACCAGTTGGTGGGCTCCTCGGTGAACGGGGCGCGCAGGACCTCGAAGACCTTGTCGAGGCCCTCCTGGCCGATCACGTCGCGGACGCCGACCAGGTCGACGTTCTCGGCGGGGACCTCGATGACGAGGTCGCCCTGCGTGACGTTCAGCTTGAGGTAGACCTTCTCTTCGCCCTTGATCTTGCGAGTCTTGACTTCGGTGATCGTCGCGGCCCCGTGGTGGGGGTAGACGACGGTCTCGCCAACCTCAAAAAGCATAGATTTATATCCTTTCGGCGTTCTTCAGGATATCACAGCCCGGCATGCACTAAGGTTCCGCCGCTCCCAGCCGCGCCCCGCGAGCTCCCCATCCTGACGGGGCCTTCCGCGCGACCCTCTAGACTGAACGACAGGGCCCGCTGTCCGGCGGCTGTCCCGCACCACCTGGAGGATCCGTGAACTCGCGCACTCTCGCGTCCCTCGCTCTCGGCGGCCTCGTCGTGCTCGGCACGGCCGGCTGCGCCGCCATCACCCCGCAGGCGACGACCATCGACTACTCCCCCTCCGACGGCGTGAACGTGCCGCTTCCGGAGGACTCGCCGATCGAGATCCTCAACGCGCTCGTCGTGACCGACGAGGACGGCCGTGACGGCGGCTTCGTCGCGACGATCGTGAACACGAGCGACGCGCGCGCGACCGTCTCACTCGACTGGGGAGGTGGCGCCGGCGAGCTGACGGTGCCCGCCGAGTCGAGCGTGAGCCTGGGCGTGGACGAGGATCCGCTGCTGCTCGAGAACATCGACACCCCGGCCGGCGCGACGATGCCGATCGTGTTCAACGCCGGTGGCGAGCCGGTCGAGGCGCAGGTGCAGGTCTTCGACGAGACGCTGGAGTATCTCGAGGGGCTCGCCCCGTCCGAGTGACCACCCGCGCATGAGAAAGGCGCCCACCGCGAGAGCGGGGGCGCCTTTCTCGTGCGCGCGGGCGCTGCGGTCAGGACGCCTCGAAGCGGTAGCCGAGGCCGCGCACCGTCACGAGCATGACCGGCTCGCTCGGATGCTCCTCGATCCGCGAGCGGATGCGCTTGATGTGCACGTCGAGCGTCTTCGTGTCGCCGAAGTAGTCGCTGCCCCACACGCGGTCGATCAGCTGCCCGCGCGTGAGCACGCGGCCCGCGTTGCGCATCAGCACCTCGAGCAGCTCGAACTCCTTCAGCGGCATGCTGATCGGCTCGCCGTCGATCGCGACCGTATGCCGGTCGATGTCGAGCGTCACCCGCCCGCCCTGCAGCACGCGCTCCTCGAGGTCGGCCTCGTCCTGCTGGGCGCGGCGCAGCACGGCGCGCATGCGGGCGAGCAGCTCGCGGGCCGAGTAGGGCTTGGTCACGTAGTCGTCGGCGCCGAGCTCGAGGCCCACGACGATGTCGATCTCGCTGTCCTTGGCCGTGAGCATGATGATCGGCACGCCGGACGTCGTGCGCACCTGGCGGCAGACCTCCGTGCCGGGCATGCCGGGGAGCATCAGGTCGAGCAGCAGGATGTCGGCGCCACGCTCGCGGAACGCCGTCAGCGCGGCATCGCCGTCCTCCGCGATCTCGACCTCGAAGCCCTCCCTGCGCAGCAGGTACGCCAGCGGATCGGCGAGGTCCGGCTCGTCTTCGACGAGGAGCACGCGAGTCATGCTTTCTCCTTCTTGGGGGAACGGCCCGGCTTGCGGGCGAGGGATGTCGGGCGGGCCTCCGGATCGGGCGCCGGCGGGTCCGTCCGCGGCAGGCGGATGGTGAACGTCGAGCCGCGGTCGGGCTGGGACCACAGCCGGATCTCGCCGCCGTGCCGCGAGATGGCGTGCTTGACGATCGACAGGCCGAGCCCCGTGCCGCCGGTGCGGCGGGAGCGGGCCTGGTCGGCACGGTAGAAGCGCTCGAAGATGCGCTCCTGGTCGGCCTCGGAGATCCCGATGCCCTGGTCGGTCACGGCGATCTCGACGGCCTCCTCGTCGGCGCGCACGCCGACCCCGACGCGCGAGGCGCGCGGCGAGTAGGCGATCGCGTTGGCGATGAGGTTGCCCACGGCCTCGATGAGGATCTGCGCGTCGCCGCGCACGAACACGCCGCGGTCGCCGCCGCGCACGAGCTCGACCCCCGCGGAGTCGGCCTGCACGGCGTTGGACTCGACGGCGGCGGTGACGACCTCGTCGATCGCCACGTCGCCGATGTCGGTGAGCTCGTCGGCGGCCTGCAGCCGCGACAGGTGCATGATGCGCCCCGTCAGCTGGCCCAGCCGCTCGGCCTCGGCCGTGAGCCGCGCGGCGAAGCGGCGCACCTCGTCGGGCTCGTCGGCGGCGAAGTCGATGGCCTCGGCCAGCAGCGTGATCGCGCCGACCGGGGTCTTCAGCTCGTGGCTCGTGTTGGCGACGAAGTCGTGACGCATCTGCTCCAGGCGCTCGCGCTCCGACAGGTCGCGCGCGATGAGCAGGTACCAGCGCTCGGTGATGCGCGACATCCGCGCCGAGATGAGCCGCTCCTGCCCCTTGAGCGATCCGGTGCGCAGGCGCATGGACTCCACGGCCGTGCCCGCCGCGCGCGCGGTCTTGAGCAGGTCGCGCAGGCCCTGGGTGGCCAGCGGCGTGCCCGCGTGGAAGCCCAGCGCCCCGGCGGGCAGTGACACCTCGACGACCGTGCCCGACGCGTCCACGACCGCGGCCGCCTCGTCCATGGCCGCCAGGACGGCGGTGAAGCCCTCGGGCAGCGCCCCGCGGTGCTCGCGCATCAGCCGCTCGCGCACGCGCATCGCCCACACGATCAGCAGCGTGATCCCGCCGCCGATGAGCACCCCCAGAAGCAGGGCGAGCAGCACGAGCTGCGTGGAATCCATGCCCACAGCGTAGAACGCCCCGCGCCGACGAGTTCACCGGATGTGCACCTGGCGGTGGCCCCGCGGGCGAGTGTTCCCAGCCGTGTCACCATCCGTTAACCTTCGCTGACGAGAATCGTGAGCGGTGCGCATGCGGAGGTCTCCGCGCGTGCCGGCACACGACCCGAACGAAAGGTCCCCACCGATGCGCGAAGTCTTCCACCAGTCCCTCGAAGAGGTGCAGTCGCGCCTGGTCGAGATCGCGGAGCTCGTCACCGTCGCAATCGACAAGGCGACCAAGGCGTTCGGCACGAGCGACGTCGCCCTCGCCGAGGAGGTCATCGCGGGCGACGCGCTGATCGACGAGAAGTCCCTCGCGCTCGACGAGCTCGCGGTCGAGATCCTCGCGATGCAGCAGCCGGTCGCCCGCGACCTGCGCATCGTCGTGGCCGCGCTGCGCACGAGCGCCTCGCTGGAGCGCATGGGCGACCTCGCCGAGCACATCGCGCAGCTCGCCCGCATGCGCTACCCGGAGCGCGCCATCCCGAAGGGCTTCAAGAGCACCTTCGAGCAGATGGGCGCCCGCGACGTCGAGGTCGCGCGCCAGCTCACCGAGCTGCTGCGCACGCAGGACGTCGCGATCGCCGCGGCCATCCGCGACGCCGACGACGAGATCGACGAGCTGCACGCCTCGGTGTTCGAGAAGGTGCTCAGCGCGCAGACGGCCGCCGACACCGCCGCGGTCGTGGACGCCACGCTCGCCAGCCGCTACCACGAGCGCTTCGCCGACCACGCGGTCGGCGTGGCCAAGAAGATGGTCTACCTCGCGACGGGCGACTGGAGCGGCTCGGGCGAGCTCGGCACCGGCGACTGGAGCGACGGCGGCGAGCCCGTCGCCTGACACCCGGCATCCACGCGGAAGGCGCCGCCCCCTCTCGGGGAGCGGCGCCTTCCGCGTTGCGGGGCCGGGTGCTACTTCTTGCCCTGCGCCGCCACGGCGGCGGCACCGGCGGCGGCGGCCTCGGGGTCGAGGTAGCGGCCGGGACCGGTGGGCTTCATGTCCTCGCCCAGCTCGTAGACGAGCGGGATGCCGGTGGGGATGTTCAGCCCGGCGATGTCGTCGTCGCTGATGCCGTCCAGGTGCTTCACGAGGCCGCGCAGCGAGTTGCCGTGCGCCGCGACCATGACCGTCTTGCCGGCGCGCAGGTCGGGCACGATCTCGCCCTCCCAGTACGGCAGCATGCGGTCGATGACGATCTTGAGCGACTCGGTCGCCGGCAGCTCGCCGTCGATGCCCTGGTAGCGGGGGTCGTCGGTCTGCGCGTACTCGTCGGCCGGGTCGATCGCAGGCGGCGGCACGTCGAACGAGCGGCGCCACTCCATGAACTTCTCCTCGCCGAACTCGGCGAGCGTCTGCGCCTTGTCCTTGCCCTGCAGCGCGCCGTAGTGACGCTCGTTCAGGCGCCACGACCGCTTCACGGGGATCCAGAGGCGGTCGGCCGCGTCGAGGGCGATGTCGGCGGTCTGGATCGCGCGGCTCAGCACCGACGTGTGCAGGATGTCCGGCAGCACGCCCTGCTCCTTGAGAAGCTCGCCGCCGCGCCGCGCCTCGGCCCGGCCCTTCTCCGTCAGGCGCACGTCCACCCATCCGGTGAAGAGGTTCTTCTCGTTCCATTCGCTCTGCCCGTGGCGGAGCAGGATCAGCGTGTACGTCATGATGCCCATGCTAGGCCGTGAGGCCGTCGCACACCCGCCCGTTCGGCTTCCGTTCACCGACGACCGGGCAGGATGGTGCGGTGCGCGCGGGGACTCAGGTGATCGGTCGCCCGACCCGCGGCACCACCGGCACGAACCGGCTGCGCCGCGTCGACCGCTGGATCGCGCAGCTGCCGGCGCTGCGCGCCGCGCCCGACCCGCTCGTCGTCGACCTGGGCTACGGCGCCAACGGCGTCACGACCCTCGAGCTCGAGGCGCGCCTGCACCGCACGGGGGCCGGGGCGAGCGTGCTCGGGCTCGAGCTCGACCCGGAGCGGGTGGCGACCGCGCGCGATCAGCTGGAGCGCACGCGGCGCGGCGAGACGGTCTTCTCCCCCGCCGCGCGCGTCGCCTTCGCGCGCGGCGGCTTCGAGGTGCCGGCGCCGCGGCGCCCCGCGGTGATCCGCGCGTTCAACGTGCTGCGGCAGTACGACGAGGCCGATGTGCCCGCCGCGTGGGCGCAGATGGCGGCGCGCCTCGCGCCGGGCGGCGTGCTCGTCGAGGGCACGTGCGACGAGATCGGCCGCGTCGCCTCATGGATCGACGTCGGGCCGGACGCGCGACCGCAGCGGTTCACCGTCTCGCTGCGGCTGCGCGGGCTGGAGCGCCCGTCGGTCGTCGCCGAGCGCCTGCCGAAGGCGCTCATCCACCGCAACGTGCCGGGCGAGCGCGTGCACGCCTGGCTCGCCGCGCTCGACGCCGAGTGGGAGCGCGCGGCCGGCCACGCGGTGTTCGGCCCCGTGCAGCGGTGGCTCGCGATGACGGCGGCGCTGCGGGCCGCGGGGTGGCCGATCGAGGGCACGCGCGCCCGCTGGCGCCTCGGGGAGCTCACCGTGCCGTGGAGCGCGGTCGCGCCCGCCTGAGGCGACCCCGGTCTCCTCCCCGGCTCAGACGCGCGGGAGGGCCCGTGCCGCGGCGTCGCGCGGCTCGCCCGCGGCGACGAGCAGGTCGACCACCATGGGCCGCAGCGAGGCCACGACGTTCTGGTCGCCCAGCCGTGCCCGCGGCAGCAGGGCGGCGGGATCGAGGGTGGCGGCGATCTCGCGCAGCGCCGCCCGCGCCTCGCCGTCGCGATCCGGATCGTCCACCGCCGTCGACACGAGCGCGGCGGCGCGCTGCACGGAGGCGAGCACGTCGGCCAGCTCGGGCCGCGGCTCGCCGTCGTCGACGGCGTAGTGCACGCGGCGCGCCACGACCCGCAGGTTGCGCGTGGCGAGATCCATCGCCTGCTGCATGGCCTGCAGCCGTGCCAGCTCCTGCCGCCGGCCGCGCAGGAACGGCGACATGCGCGAGATGGCCTGCCCCGACTCGAGCGACGACGCCCACACCTGCACGGGCTGCTGCAGCTCGCGCGCCCGCGCCAGGCCGCGCTCGGCGCGCAGCCGGTCGCCGCGGCGCAGCCCCTGCACCACCCGCGCGAGCGCCCGGTCGAAACCGTCGAACACCTCGCGCGCGTCGCGCACCACCGCCCGCATCGGGTTGCGCGGCAGCAGCGAGGTCACGATCAACGCCAGCGCCCCGCCGATCGCGCCGTCGAGCAGCCGCTCGCCCGGGTACTGGCCGAGCGGCAGCATGAACGCGATCGCCGTCTGCACGGCGGCCGAGATCGGGAACTGCGGCGACGGCGACAGGAACCGGCCGACGGTGAGCGTGACCGCCAGCGCGATCGCCAGCTGCCACCATCCGGGGCCGAGGGCGAGCAGCAGCACCTCGGCGATCGCGATGCCCGTGAGCATGCCGGCGACCGTCTGCAGCACCTTCGACGGCCGCGCGTCGCGCAGCAGCCCGAGGCTCGAGATCGTCACGGTCGCGGCGAGCAGCGGCGTCTCGTGGCCGAACAGGACGTGCGCGAGCACGAACGCGGCCGTCGTGGCCGCCACGATCTGCGTGATCGCGGCCCACGAGTCCCGCAGCCGCACGAGGCCCGCCCGCGGCCGGTAGCCGGAGTGCCACCGCGCGGGCACGACCTGGGTGAGCGGATCGGATTCGGCCACGTCTCGAGGCTATCGGCCGCGTGTGACGGGGCGGTGTCGCGCGGCGCTCAGCGGTCCTGCGCGAGCGGCCGCCGCGACAGGCGCGTGAGGCGCGGCACGTCGGCGGTGGCACCCGCGTCCGCCGGGACGATGATCTCCTGCGCCGCGGCGATCCGGACGCCCTCGGCCTCGACCTCCAGCGCCGCGTCGCCGGGCGTGCGGCGCGAGACGAGCGCGAGCGCGATGGGGCCGAGCTCATGGTGCAGCGCCGAGGACGTGACGCGCCCGGCCTCGGTCTCGCCCGTGAACACGGTGGAGCCCGGCGCGGGCAGCACGCTGTCGGAGCCGTCGAGGTGCAGCATCACGAGGCGGCGCGGCGGGTGGCCGAGGTTGTGCACCTTCGCCACGGTCTCCTGGCCGCGGTAGCAGCCCTTGCTCAGGTGCACCGCCGTGCGCAGCCAGTCGGCCTCGTGCGGGATCGCGCGCTCGTCGGCCTCGCCGTTCCAGCGCGGGCGCCACGCGGCCACGCGCAGCGCATCGGCGGCGATCGTGCCGGCCAGCGGCAGCGCGCGCACGGCCTCGGCCCCGTTGATCGGCACGAGCGCCTCGCACCACGCGCGCTCGGCGCCGGGGTGCTCGGCGACGGCGGCGTACTGCCATCCGCCCGGCGTCACGCCGCCCCACGGATCCGTCCACACGATGTCCGCCGCCTCGCGGATCGCCGACTCGGCGGATCCGCCCGGCACGTATCCGACGACGAGCAGGTCGTCGCGGGCGGCGACCTGCACGCGCGAGCGGAAGCGCATCATGGTCAGCCACTTCGCGAGGCCGGGGGCGTCGGGGGCGTCGGCGATGAGCCACGTCGTCGCACCGTCGTCCACGACGGCGGCGGCGTGCTCGATCCGGCCCTGCGGGTCGAGGATCAGCAGCTCGGTGCTCTGCCCCGGCGCGAGGGCCGCCACCTGCTGCGAGGTGATGGAGTCGAGCCAGCTCAGGCGGTCCTCGCCCGAGACGCCCACGACGGCGCGGTCGCCGAGCGGCGCGGCCGCCTCGCCGCGCGCGAGGGTGCGCTGTTCGCGCATCGGATCGCCGTAGTGCGTGCGCACCCACTCGGGCGCGTGCTCGGCGATCCCGGCGCGCAGCGGGTCGACGGCGGCACCTTCGTCCATCACTGCACCTTGGCCAGTCGCGCCGAGGCGTGCGAGCCGAGCTCGCGCCCCAGCGCCGCGATGTCCCACGCCCACAGCAAGTGGCCGTCGACGAGGCCGTACATGCGCGTGGCCGCCGCGTAGGTCTTCGTGCTGGCGGAGCGCATCACGGCGTCGGTGCCGAGGTCGATCCGCGGGCCCTTGACCTCGCCGACGTAGAGCTCGCTCACGCCGTCGGAGTGCACGAGCGACACCTCGATGTCGAATCCGCCCTCGGCGTTGCGCAGCGCTTCCACGTCGTCGGCCGTGCGCGGCGCGGCGTCCTCGAGCGCGGGCAGCAGGGCGGGGCCGGCGTCGGCCGCGACGGCGGGGCGCGCGAGGCGCCAGAACCCGGTCTCGGCGTTCAGCCGCTGCGAGGGGCGGTCGCCGTCGGCGGCGAGCATCGCGGTGGCCGAGTAGTTGAGGTAGCCGCCGCCGTCGTGGCTGAAGCTGACGCGGTGCGTGAACTCGCCCTGGTAGCGGGTGTCACCGACGGCGTAGTCGATGACGCCGCTTCCCTCCCACACGCCGAGGAGCCAGGACAGCGGGACGATGTCCGCCGGAAGGTCGGTCGGGATCTCGATCATGGTGCCTCCAGCGTATCCGCCCAGGCACGGCGAGGGGCCGGCTCCGGGGCGCCGGATCGGCGCCGCGCGGACCGGCGGCGGGTCAGCGCTGGCCGCGGAAGAGGTTCACGATGACCGCGCCCGAGATGAACGCGATCGCCAGGCTCGCGAGACCGAGCAGTCCGACGAAGAACAGTTCGAGGGCGACGAG
Organism: Microbacterium sp. NPDC003461; assembly: GCF_053588335.1. Lineage (NCBI taxonomy): Bacteria > Bacillati > Actinomycetota > Actinomycetes > Micrococcales > Microbacteriaceae > Microbacterium > Microbacterium sp. NPDC003461. Next base: position 20,691 of record NZ_JBSFPT010000040.1, read on the forward strand.
ATCCATGCCCCCACTCTACTCCGTCCCGCCCGCCGCCCATCCCGGGTGGGGCCCCACGGTTGCCGCTGCCGACTGACCTGCGCTGGTCGCTTCATCTCCGCGCCTGCGGCGCTCCGTTCAGCAACCGATGAGGCACAGCTCAACAGAAACCGATCACGGTGCGAGCGAAGCGAGCGTGCGGCCGCCGATGCGGCCGCCCCGCGGCGCAAAGCGCCGCCTCGCCGGCGCGGCAGGGGGGTTCCCGTGTGAGCAATGGT
>NZ_JBSFPT010000041.1:0-20691 GCF_053588335.1 Microbacterium sp. NPDC003461
TCAACGGCCTGTCGAAGACGTACCGCGTGGCCGGCTACCGCTCCGGCTGGGTCGTGATCACGGGGCCCAAGAAGCACGCGGCCGGGTTCCTCGAGCCGCCTCGCCGGCGCGAGCACGCGAGCGGTACCCGCGAAGCGGGTGCCCGAGCGGCGCAGACGCTTCTGAAAAGGAACAGTGCCCGAGCGGCGCAGACGCTTCTGAAAAGAGCGGCGCAGACGCTTCTGAAAAGAGACTCAGCCCAGCGGCTCCGGCTGCTCCTCGACCGCCTCGACCGTGACGGGCGGGGCGTAGGGGCGCAGGGCCGCCGCGACCTTCTCGGCGAGGTACGCGTGACCGGCGTCCGAGGGGTGGTTCGCGCCCTTCTTGGAGGTGTCGATCACCTCGAGGTAGTTCGCGTCCGTGATCCAGCTCTCCGCGATCGGCGAGACGTAGGGCCAGTCGCGCTGGGCGGCGAGATCGGCGAGGTCGCGGTCGATGCGGGCGGTCGCGGGCTCCACCGGCAGCACCTGGGGCGCGGGGCCGAGCACGACGATCGTCGCGTCGGGGTAGGTGGCCGACAGGGCGTCCCACGCCGCGGCCACGGCGTCGCGGTACCCGGTCTCCGGCAGGCGCCGGTCGTTGATCGATCCCTGCACGAGGACGACGTCGGGGGCGAGCGACGGGTCGAGCGCGGCGATGCGCTGCCCGAAGGTCGTGCCGTACCAGCCCGTCTTGAGGTAGCCGCTGCCCGGTTCGCCGTCGACCACCATCTCCCAGCCGCCGACGGCCGCCAGGCGATGCGCGTAGCCGAGCTCGGGGCGGGTGGCCGCGGCGCCGTACGTCCACGAGTCGCCGATCACGAGCACGCGAGGAGCCCCCTCGTGGGCGCCGTCGACGACGACCGCCTCGGCGGCGAGCGGCTTCGCCTCGCTCGCGGGCGTGCGCGGGCGCGTCACGATGAGCGTCGCCACCAGCACGACGGCGGCGAGCGCGGCGAGCAGGACGAGCACCGTGCGGATCGGGTGAGCCTCGGGGCGCATGGGGTCGAGGATAGGCGCTCGAGGTGGCCGGCACGTGAGCAGGCCGTCACGGTGCCGTAACGGTCGCTCAGGCGCCGGTGATGCGCGGATGGGACGATGGAGCCATGGATGCGGGAGAGCTGGTCGAGCTGGACATCACGGGCGTGGCCCACGGCGGCGTCTTCGTGGCGCGCCACGGGGCCGACGGCGATGCGCCGGGCCGCGTGGTGTTCGTCTCGGACACGGCGCCCGGCGAGCGCGTGCGCGCGCAGATCACCGAGGTGAAGAAGACCTTCGCGCGCGCGGTGACGGTCGACGTGCTCGAGGCCTCGCCCGATCGCGTGCCGCACGTGTGGCCGCAGGCCGACGTCGCGGTCGCGCCGGAGGATCGGCCCGGCGGTGCGGACCTCGGTCATCTCGCCCTGCCGGCCCAGCGCGCGCTGAAGGCGCGGGTGCTGCGCGAGGCGTTCGAGCGCTTCGCCGGTCTCGAGGTCGACGTGCCCGTGCGGGGCCCCGAGGGGGTGCTGGGCGCCGATCACCCGGAGGCGGCGGCGACGCTCGACGGCACGGGCTACCGCACCCGCCTGAGCCTGCACGTCGACGACGAGGGTCGGATCGGCCCCTACGCCGCCCGCTCGCACCGCGTCATCGAGGTGGGGGAGCACCCGCTCGCGGCGCCGCGCGTCGCCGAGGTCGCCCTCGCCGTGCGGAAGGCGCCTCCCGGCCGCCTGGATCTCGTGCTGCCGGCGGACGGCGTCGTGCGCACGATCCGCCGGCCCGACCGCAAGGATCGCCGCGCGCCCCGCCCCGAGCCCGAGGTGGTCGCGGAGTTCGTCGGCGAGCGCGAGTTCCACGTCGATGCGGGTGGCTTCTGGCAGGTGCACCGCGCCGCGGCCGCGACGCTCGATCGCGCGGTGCGCGACGCGCTGGGGGAGCTGTCGAGCGACGCATGGCACCTCGACCTCTACGGCGGGGTCGGGCTGTTCGCCGCCGCGCTCGGCGAGCTGGCCGGGCCCGCGCGCCTCACGACGGTCGAGGCGGACGAGCGCGCATCCGCGCACGCCGGGGACAACCTCGCCGACCTCGGCGTGGAGGCGGTGAACATGCGCGTCGACCGGTTCCTGTCGCGCCTCGACGCCCAGGCGAGCCTGCTCGATCGCGAGATGCTCACGCGCGGCGTGGCGCTGCTCGATCCGCCGCGCTCGGGGGCGGGGCGCGACGTGGTGGCACGCCTCGCGGACCTCGGCCCCTCGCGCATCGCGTATGTCGCGTGCGATCCGGTGGCCCTGGCCCGCGACGTCGGCTGGTTCCGGGAGCTCGGATACGAGCTGGCGTCGCTGGATGCGTTCGACCTGTTCCCGCACTCGCACCACATCGAGGCCGTCGCCGTCCTCGCGCGCTGAGCGACAGCGCCCGCGACCGGCCGGGCGGGTCGCCGCGCCCGCATGCCATAGGCTTCGATCATGATCCGCGTGGCCCTCGTGGACGATCACGAATCCGTTCGTCTCGGACTGGAGGCGTCGATCCGTCGTGCCGAGCAGGAGGTCGTCTTCAGCGGCGCGACGGTGTCGGAGTACCTCGCGAGCCGGGCGTCCGAAGGCTGGCCCTCGCCCGATGTCGTGCTGCTCGACCTCACGCTGGGCGACGGCACCACCGTCACGGAGAACGTCGTGCGGCTGGCCGCCGACTCGGCCGTGATCATCCACTCCGTCGCCGACCGCCCCGCCGCCGTCCGCGAGGCGCTCGCCGCCGGGGCCGTGGGGGTCGTGAGCAAGTCGTCGCCGATCGACGAGGTCATCGACGCGATCCGGGCCGCCGCCCGCGGTGAGCCCCTCAACAACGTCGAGTGGGCCAGCGCGGTGGAGGGCGATCGCGCCTTCGCCGACGCGCAGCTGTCGAGCCGCGAGCGCGAGGTGCTGCGGCTGTACGCCGCCGGGCTGCCGCTCAAGGTCGTGGCGGACCGGCTCGGGGTGGCCTACTCCACCGCCAAGGAGAACATCACCCGCGTGCGGGTGAAGTACACGGAGGTGGGCCGCCCGGCGCCCACCAAGGTCGATCTGCTCAAGCGCGCGATGGAGGACGGGCTGGTCGAGCCGGCCGGGGAACCCGGTGCCCGATAGCCAGAGGATCGTCGAGGAGGCCTGGCGGCACATCCCCCAGGTGTCCTCCTCTCGCGAGACGCCCGGCCGCTTCACCCGCGCACGCTTCGAGCGCATCCTGCAGGTGCTCACGGGCGTGGGCGGCGCCGTGCAGGGCACCCAGGCGCTCATCGTCTCGCTGACGGACGACGACCCGAGCGATCCGCTGCTGCTCGCGGCCGCGTACCTGCCGCTCGCCCTCATGATCGTGGCGTGCCTGTCCGGCTTCGGCGCCCGCATCGCGGCCGGCGCCTTCGCGGCGCTGTTCCCCGTGCTGATGGTCGCGTGGGCCGTCACCGACCCCGGCCCGTCCGAGCCCCCGCTGCAGCCGGCCCCGTTCTACCTGCTCACGGTGGCCTCCGCCGCGGGGGTGGTCGCCTTCCCGCCGCGCTGGCAGATCGTGCTCGTCGCCGGCATCCACTGGCTCTGGGCGAACATCCGCCTCATCAGGGGCGGATGGTCTCTGGAGGCCTGGGAGTCGACGGTCTACGACGTCTCCATCGCGCTGCTGCTCGGCATCCTCGTCGTCGTGCTCGCGTGGATGTACCGGGGGATCGCCGGCGGCGTGGACGAGGCGCGCGCGGAGGTGGTCGAGACGTTCACCGCCGCGAGCGTGGCGGAGGCGGCCGAGAGCGAGCGCGTCGAGATCGCGGCCCTCATGCACGACAGCGTGCTCGCGGCGCTGCTGGCCGCCGAGCGTGCCGACACGCCCCGGGCGCGGGAGCTCGCCGTCGCGATGGCCAGGGAGGCCCTCGGCCGCCTCGCGAACGCCGAGAGCGACGATCCGGAGGGCAGCGACGAGGAGGTCTCGGCGGAGTGGATCGCCGCGGAGCTCGAGCGGCGGGCGGCCGAGTTCGGCATCGAGCTGCGGGTGGCCAGGGCGATCGCCCTGGACGCGGGCGCGATCCCGGGGCGGCCGGCCCGGGCGGTCGCGCTCGCGGCCACGCAGGCGCTCGCGAACGCCGTGCAGCACGCCGACGCCGCGGGGCTGGCGGTCGGCATCCGCGCCGACGACAGCGGCGTGGCGGTGTGGGTCGAGGACGAGGGCCCCGGCGTGGACTTCGACGCGATCGAGGCCGACCGGCTCGGCATCCGCGGATCGATCATCGCCCGCATGCCGGCCGTGGGCGGCAGCGCCGACATCCGCACCGGCTCGCACGGCACGACCGTGACGGTGTCGTGGCGCGCGCAGGAGGAGCCGTCGTGACCGTCCGCCGCGTCATGTACGGCCTCGTGTTCGCCTTCACGGCGTACTTCCTCGTGCGCGGCCTCATCTGGATCCCGCAGTCGCCCCTTCCCGTCCTGCAGGCCGCCGCGGTGCTGCTGTGGCTCGTCGCGGCTCTCGTCGCGCTGCTGTCGCCGCCGTCGCCGGCGCGCTCGGGCGGCGAGGATCTCGCCTACCCGCGGCCCCTGCCGCTGTGGGTCGCGTTCGCGGTGCTCGCGGCGTGCGCGGCCGTCGCGCCGCTGTCGTTCCGCGCGAGCGGCGACAGGATCGAGAACCTCGCCGCGGCGGGAGTCTTCGGCGCCGTGGGCATGGTCCTCACGATCGTGTGCGTGCGCCGGCGCCCGCTGCTGGCCTGGATGGGGATCGGGGTGCTGGCGGCGGAGGCCGTGACGGCCATGGACGTGGCCCTCGTGCTGCAGCGCGGCCTGCTCGGCTCGATGCTGTGGGTCGGGCTGGCGCAGCTGCTGATGTGGTTCACGGATCGCGCGTACCGCGACACGGCGCGGCTCGCGCGGCTGCAGCAGGCGTCGTCCGCCTGGCAGGCGGCTCAGGAGGCGCGGCGGTTCGAGCGGCGCCAGCGCGTGCAGTTCGCGCTGCTCGTGGCGGGGCCGGTGCTCACGCGCGTCATCGAGACCGGCGGCGCGCTGGACGAGACCGAGCGGCTGCGGGCGCGCCTGGCCGAGGGCACGCTGCGCGACGAGATGCGCGCGCCGCGGCTGCTCGACGACGAGGTGCGGCTGGCGATCCGCGGGGCGCGCGAGCGCGGCGCCTCCGTGACGATCCTCGACGAGAACCAGCTCGACGACCTCGACGAGGCGGCGATACGCCGGGTGCGGTCGGAGCTGGCGGCGACCCTGCGCGGCACGAGCGCCGCGCGCATCATCGTGCGCACCTCCGCGGACCCGCGGGTGGCCGTGACGGTGGTGGGCCGGCGCGCGGCCGGCTCCGGGCTGTCGGAGGAGGACGCCGTCGAGCTGTGGCGGGAGATCCCGCGTCACCCGGAAGAGGAATGAGAAGGGCCCGGGGCGGCGATGCCGCCCCGGGCCAGTTGCGGACCGGTTACCCGAAAACCGTCCGCGGAAGCCGGTCTGCGTCGCCTACCCTGGGGCTTCGCACCGGCCAACGCTTCTTGCGTTTCCATAAGAAGTATCTCCGGGCGCGAGCGGCGACGTCTGTAGGAAGTTTGGGGGACACCCGCGTAATTACACGGGGAGAACTGCCCATCCAATGCCCATCAGGTACCCACTATCTGCCCGGGTGGTGCCGGGATCAGCCGGAAAAGCGGCCCCAGCGGGCGCCGGCGGGCGGTCGGCGCCGGAGCCGCCGCGAGCGCGTCCAGGCCTCGCCGGCCGGCTCATCGGCCGTGGCCGCGTCCGCCTCCTGACGATACGCCGCCGGGATCACCGCCGCCAGTGCCGCGACGTCGTCCTCGTCGGGCCGGCCGCGGACGATCTCGACGCCCGGCAGCGCGCGGGCGTCGTTCTCGAGCGGATCGCTCACAGCGGGATGTTCCCGTGCTTCTTCGGCGGCAGCTCCGCGCGCTTGCTGCGCAGGGAGCGCAGTGCCTTCGCGACCGCCACGCGCGTCTGCGCCGGCTCGATGATGCCGTCGAGCTCGCCGCGCTCGGCGGCGAGGAACGGCGAGGCCACGTTGTAGGTGTACTCGTTCGCCAGGCGCGTGCGCACGGCCGCCACGTCCTCGCCCGCCTCCTCGGCGCGCTTCAGCTCGCCGCGGTAGAGGATGTTGACGGCGCCCTGGCCGCCCATCACGGCGATCTCCGCGGTGGGCCACGCGAGGTTGATGTCGGCGCCCAGCTGCTTGGAGCCCATCACGATGTACGCGCCGCCGTAGGCCTTGCGCAGGATGACCGTCACGAGCGGCACGGTCGCCTCGGCGTACGCGTACAGCAGCTTGGCGCCGCGGCGGATCACGCCCGTCCATTCCTGGTCGGTGCCCGGCAGGTAGCCGGGCACGTCGACGAGGGTGACGATCGGGATGGAGAACGCGTCGCAGAAGCGCATGAACCGGGCGGCCTTCTCGCCCGCCCCGATGTTGAGGGTGCCGGCCATCTGCGAGGGCTGATTGGCGATCACGCCGACGGTGCGCCCCTCGACGCGCCCGAAGCCCACGACGATGTTGGGCGCGAACAGCGGCTGCACCTCCAGGAACTCGCCGCCGTCGACCACGCGCGAGATGACCTCGTGGATGTCGTACGGCTGGTTGGGGGAGTCGGGCACGACGCGGTTGAGCGCCCGGTCGGAGTCGGTGGTCTCGAACTCGAAGCCCGCCTCGTAGACCGGCGCGTCCGACATGTTGTTGTCGGGCAGGTATCCGATGAGGGTGCGCGCGTAGTCGAGCGCGTCGTCCTCGTCGTCGGCGAGGTAGTGCGCCACGCCCGAGCGGGTGTTGTGCGTGTAGGCGCCGCCGAGTTCCTCCATGCCGACGTCCTCGCCCGTGACGGTCTTGATGACGTCGGGGCCCGTGACGAACATCTGGCTCGTCTTGTCGACCATGATGACGAAGTCGGTGAGTGCGGGGGAGTACACCGCGCCGCCCGCGGCCGGGCCCATGACGATCGAGATCTGGGGGATCACGCCGGAGGCGGCGGTGTTGAGCCGGAAGATCTCGCCGTACTTGCCGAGCGCGACGACGCCCTCCTGGATGCGCGCCCCGCCCGAGTCGAGGATCCCGATGATCGGCATGCCGCCGCGGAGGGCGAACTCCATGATCTTGACGATCTTCTCGCCGGCGACCTCGCCGAGCGACCCGCCGAAGGTGGAGAAGTCCTGGGCGTACACGGCCACGTTGCGTCCGTGGATCGTGCCCGTGCCCGTCACGACGGAGTCGCCGTAGGGTCGCGACCTGTCCATGCCGAAGGCGGTCGTGCGGTGGCGCACGTACTCGTCGAACTCCACGAAGCTGCCGGGGTCGACGAGCAGCTCGATGCGCTCGCGCGCGGTCATCTTGCCCTTGGCGTGCTGCTTCTCGCGGGCCTTCTCCTCCGACTGGGTCACGGCCTCCGCGTAGCGTGCGCGAAGGTCGGCGATCTTGCCGGCGGTCGTCGAGAGATCGGGTTCGGTCACGTGTTCCACCCTAACGACGGCCCCCGCCGCACCCTTGGAGGCCACACACAACGCCTGCCGGGATCCTGTGTCCGCGGCGAACAGGGCCGCGGGTCAGGCGGGCCGCACGTGCACGACGTCGCCCGCCGAGACCGCGCGGGGTCCGTCCCCCGCCCGCACGACGAGCCGCCCCGCCGCGTCGATCGCCTCGGCCCGGCCGCGCAGCGCGGACCCGTCCGGCAGCGACACCGACACCTCCTGGCCCAGGGTGACGCACGCGCCCGAGACGGCGGCGTGGGCGCCGGAGGCGAGCGCGTCGCCGTTCGCGTCGGCCAGGCGCGCAAGGCCCTCGTCGAGGGCGCGCAGGTAGTCGGCGAGCAGGCGATCCTCGTCGCACGAGGCGCCGAGTGCCGCGAACGACGTGGCGGTGGGCACGGGCAGCTGTTCGGGCGCCATCGCCGTGTTGATGCCCGACCCGACGACCACGAGGGACGGATCGGCGGTGCCCTCGGCCAGGATCCCGCAGATCTTGCGCCCGTCGACGAGCACGTCGTTCGGCCACTTCGCCCCCACCGCGTGGGTGGGCAGCTGCGCGCGCACGGCCGCCGCCATCGCCGCGCCCGCGAGCAGGGGGATCCACCCCCGCGCCGGCAGCGGGATCCGCTCGATCCGCAGCGCGACCGACACCGCGAGCGATGCGCCCGCGGGTGCCTGCCACACGCGATCGAGCCGGCCGCGGCCCGAGCGCTGGTCGCGCGTGACGAGCACGCTCAGATGGGCGGCCTCGCCGCGCCCGGCTGCGCCGACGAGATCCGCATTCGTCGATCCGGTGTGCGCCACCTCGGCGATCCGCGCACCGGTCGCCGTCGTCCTCTCCCACGCCATGCCGCCAGCGTACGCGGGAGGAGGCGGCGCCGATCCGCGCCATCTGGGTGATTCGCGGCGGCGGGTGTCGCCGGCAGGCGGCAGACTGGACCCATGACCATCGCCGGACGCGTCGACACCCCGCCGCCCGGCGTGCCCGCGCCCGAGGAGCTCGTGGTGGCCCGCTTCCGCCGTTCGGGCCGGAGGCTGTTCTGGTCGGCGCTGCTCGTCGTCGTCGTCGCGGGCGCGACCGGCTACCTGTGGGGCAACCTGCCCGAGCCGTTCGAGGACTGGATGCTGGCCGCCGCGGCCGCGGCCCTCGTGCTGCTCGGCGCGATCCTGCCGTGGATCGCGTGGCTGTCGCACCGCTACACCATCACGACGCGGCGGGTCATCGCCGCCCGCGGCCTGTTCTCGCGCTCGCGCGCCGAGCTCACGCACGCCAGGGGCTATGCCGTCAACACGCGCCGCGGCCCGCTGCAGCGGCTGTGGGGCACCGGCACGCTCACGCTCGCGGACGGCATGGAGGGGAAGATCGTGCTCGCCGACATCCCGAGCCCGCGGCTGGTGGCCGAGGTGCTGACCGATCAGATCGAGGTGAACCAGATCCTCGCGCACCGCGACGCGGTGCAGACCGGCTCCGGTCCCACGGCGTGACGGCGCGGCCCCGCCCTCGATGAGAGGATGGGAGCCGACGATCGGAGGAAGCATGTCGCTGCGTGTCGGCGTGATCGGCGGGGGCCAGCTGGCCCGGATGATGATCGCCCCGGCGGTCGAGATGGGGATCGATCTGCGGGTGCTCGCGGAGGCCGAGGGCATGTCCGCCCGCCTGGCCGCCACCGCGGTGGGCGATTACCGCGACGAGGCCGCCGTGCTGGCCTTCGCGCGCGACGTCGACGTGATCACCTTCGACCACGAGCACGTGCCGCAGCCGGTGCTGCGCGCGCTCGTCGACGCCGGCGTGCCGGTGCACCCCGGGCCCGACGCGCTGCGCTTCGCGCAGGACAAGCTCGAGATGCGCGCGCGCCTGGCCGAGCTCGGCGCCCCGCAGCCCGACTGGGCGGCGGTGCGCGATGCCGGCGAGCTGCAGGCGTTCCTGGACGACCACGGCGGGCGCGCGGTCGTGAAGACGCCGCGCGGGGGCTACGACGGCAAGGGCGTGCGCGTCGTGTCGAGCGCGGACGAGGCGGCCGACTGGCTCGCAGACTTCGCGGGCGAGCCGATCCTCGTCGAGGAGCTCGTGTCGTTCGCGCGCGAGCTCGCGCAGCAGATGGCCAGGCGCCCCTCGGGCGAGATGGTGGCGTACCCCGTGGTCGAGACCGTGCAGCGCGACGGCGTGTGCAGCGAGGTGTTCGCCCCCGCGCCGCGGGCTTCTGAGCGCCTCGTCGAGGTCGCCGCGCGGCTGTCGAAGCAGATCGCCGAGGGCCTGGGCGTGACCGGCATGCTCGCGGTGGAGCTGTTCGAGACAAACGACGAGCGGATTCTCGTCAACGAGCTCGCGATGCGCCCGCACAACAGCGGGCACTGGACGCAGGACGGCGCCGTGACGAGCCAGTTCGAGCAACACCTGCGCGCCGTGCTCGACCTGCCGCTGGGCGACCCGTCGCCCGTGGCGGAGGCGGCCGTCATGGTGAACATCCTGGGCGGACCGCAGGGCGCCGAGATGACGGATCGGATCGCCGCCGCCGTGACGGATCACCCCGGCGCGAAGATCCACACCTACGGCAAGGATCCGCGCCCCGGCCGCAAGGTGGGCCACGTCAACGCCGTCGGCGAGCTCGACGACGCGGCCTACACGGCCCGCGCCGCCGCCGCCCACTTCGCCTGACGCCGACGGGCATGCTGGCCCCCGACCTGTTGCTGACGAGTCCACAAGTCTGTGCTAAGTCCGGCCGTTTGCACGCCCGGATTTAGCACAGACTTGCGGATATGCGGCGACTGCTCCGAAGCCCGGAATACCCCCGCGGCATCCGCCGTTAGACTGGAGTGGCCGGGCCGCAGCAAACCCCGGGCTCCAACATCTGCCGCTTCGAGCGGACCACGCGCCGAGAGGCGTTTCTGCGGCCCGGTTCATCGTCTCCGCGCGAGGCGCGCGCCGTAGGCTCTGACCATGACGTTCCGCCTCGCGTACCTCATCGACACCGTGCCGGCCGACGATCCGCGCACGGACTTCTCCGGCACCTTCGCGCCGATCGATCCCGACGCGCCGGCGCTGAGCGTGAGCGACCTGAGTTCCAACCGCGGCGACGGCATCTTCGAGTCGATCGCGGTCGTCGACCGCCACCCGCAGGAGACCCGCCCGCACCTGGAGCGTCTCGCGCACTCGGCGCGGCTGAGCGACCTGCCGGCGCCGAATCTCGCGCAGCTGCGGGCGGTGGTCGAGGAGGCCGCGGCGCAGTGCCCGCCGGGGGAGTGCACGATCCGGCTGCTCATGAGCCGCGGCGTGCAGCACGGCGGTCCCGGTCAGGGCATCCACGGCCCCACCGCGTGGCTCACCGCCGCGCAGGCGCCCGACAGCACCGCGGCGAGGGAGAACGGCATCCGCGTGGTCACGCTCGACCGCGGCTACGACAGCGGCGCCGCGGCCCGCGCGCCGTGGCTGCTGCTCGGGGCCAAGACGCTGTCGTACGCCGTGAACATGGCGGCGCTGCGCGAGGCCCGGCGGCGCGGGGCGGATGACGCGGTCTTCGTCACGAGCGACGGCTACGTGCTCGAGGCGCCCACGGCCACCGTGATCCTGCGCCGCGGCGACACCTTCCTCACCCCCGAGCCGACCGGCGGCATCCTGCAGGGCACGACGCAGCTGAGCGCATTCGACTGGCTCGAGGAGAACGGGCACCCCACCGGATACGAGCACGTGCCCGTGGCCGCGCTGCGCGACGCCGACGCCGCGTGGCTCGTCTCGAGCACGCGCCTGGCCGCGCCCCTCACACACGTCGACGGCCGTGAGCTCCCGGTGGATCGGGACCTCACGGCCGCCCTGAACGCCTACCTCCTCAGCCCGCGCGACTGAGCGCCGCCGAGGAGCGGGGGATCACCCGAAGCGGCCGGAGACGTAGTCCTCGGTCGCCTGCACCGACGGCGTGGTGAAGATCTTCGTCGTCTCGTCGTACTCGATGAGCTTGCCGGGCTTGCCCGTGCCCGCGATGTTGAAGAACGCGGTCTTGTCGCTCACGCGCGAGGCCTGCTGCATGTTGTGCGTCACGATCACGACCGTGAAGTCGTTCTTGAGCTCGGCGATCAGCTCCTCGATCGCGAACGTCGAGATCGGGTCGAGTGCCGAGCACGGCTCGTCCATGAGGATCACGTCGGGCGACACCGCGATCGCGCGGGCGATGCACAGGCGCTGCTGCTGACCGCCCGAGAGGCCCGAGCCGGGCTTGTCGAGGCGGTCCTTGACCTCGTTCCACAGGTTCGCGCCCTGCAGCGACTTCTCGACGAGGTCGTCCTGGTCGCTCTTCGACATGCGGCTGTTGTTCAGCAGCACGCCCGCCAGCACGTTCTCGCGGATCGACATCGTGGGGAACGGGTTGGGGCGCTGGAACACCATGCCCACCTGGCGGCGCACGAGCACGGGGTCGACCCCGGGGCCGTACAGGTTCTTGCCGTCCATCAGCACCTCGCCCTCGACGCGCGCGCCGGGGATGACCTCGTGCATGCGGTTCAGGGTGCGCAGGAACGTCGACTTGCCGCAGCCCGAGGGGCCGATGAACGCCGTGACGGTACGGGGCTGGATGTCGATCGACACGCCCTCCACGGCCAGGAAGTCGCCGTAGTAGACATTCAGGTCGTTGACTTCGATGCTCTTGGACATCTTCGGATTCTCTCTCTCAGCGGGAAGCTCGGGCGGCGGCTCAGCGGCCGGTCATCTTGGGGGCGAAGGTCTTCGCGATCAGGCGCGCGGTGAGGTTCAGGACCATCACGATCAGGATGAGCGTGAGGGCGGACGCCCACGCGCGGTCGATGTACGAGTCCGGCGGCAGGCCGGGGTACTTCGCCTGCATATACGAGAACACGGGGAGCGTGGCCATCTGGCCGCTGAACATGTTCAGGTTCATGCCCTGCACGATGCCGACGGTCAGCAGCAGCGGGGCGGTCTCGCCGATGACGCGGGCCACGGCCAGCATGATCGACGTCGTGATGCCCGCGATGGCGGTGGGCAGGACGACCTTGACGATCGTGAGCCACCTCGGCACACCGAGCGCGTACGCCGCCTCGCGCAGCTCGTTCGGCACGATCCGCAGCAGCTCCTCCGAGCCGCGCACGACGACCGGGATCATGAGCACCGAGAGGGCGAGCGATCCCATGATGCCCATGCGCGTGCCCGGCCCCACGATGAGGGCGAACACCGAGTAGATGAACAGACCGGCGACGATCGACGGGATGCCCGTCATGACGTCGACGAGGAACGTGATGCCGCGCGCGAGCTTGCGGCCCTCGCCGTACTCGACGAGGTAGATCGAGGTCATGAGGCCGATCGGCACCGAGATGATCGTGGCGCCCAGGGTGATCAGCAGCGTGCCGTAGATGGCGTGGACGGCGCCGCCGCCCTCGCCGACGATGTTGCGCATCGAGAAGCTGAAGAACTCCCCGTCGAAGCGCACGAGGCCGTTCACGACCACCGTGAACAGCAGCGAGACGAGCGGCAGCAGCGCGATGACGAACGCCGTCGAGACGAGGGCCGTCATGAGCCGGTCGGTGGCATGGCGGCGGCTCTCGGCGACCGACGAGATCACGAAGATCAGCACCATGTAGAGGACCATGCCCACGACGAGCGTCATGGCGATGTTGAAGTCGGCGGGATCGCCGCCGATGTTCAGCAGCGCGAAGATGCCCGCGGACACGACGAAGGAGGCGGCGAGCAGCGCCCAGGGGGCCCACTTCGGAAGGTGACCGGCGGTGAGAGCCTGCGGCGCGGCCACGGCGGCGGCCGGGGGCGTGGCGGTGGTGGTCATGTCAGTTGGCTCCCGAGAACTCGGCACGGCGCGAGACGACCCAGCGGGCGACGAAGTTGACCGCGAACGTCACGATGAACAGGATGAGGCCCGCCGCGATCAGCGTGTTCACGCCCTCGTCGTGCGCCTCGGGGAAGCGCAGCGCGATGATCGCGGGGATCGTGGTGGGGTTCTCGGGGTTCAGCAGGTTGAACGTCACGATGCCGAGCGGCGAGAGCACCAGGGTGACGGCCATGGTCTCGCCGAGCGCGCGGCCGAGGCCGAGCATCGCGCCCGACACCATGCCGCTGCGTGCGAAGGGCAGCACGGCCATGCGCACCATCTCCCAGCGGGTGGCGCCGAGGGCGAGGGCGGCCTCCTCGTGGAGCTTGGGGGTCTGCAGGAAGACCTCGCGGCAGATCGCGGTCATGATCGGCAGGATCATGACCGCGAGCACGAGCGAGGCGGTGAAGATCGTCTTGCCGGTGCCCGACGGCGTGCCCGAGAAGATCGGGATCCATCCGAGGTACTCGTTCAGCCACCGGTAGAAGGGCACGAGCATCGGAGCGAAGACGAGTGCGCCCCAGAGGCCGAAGACGACCGACGGCACGGCGGCGAGCAGGTCGATGATGTAGCCCAGCACGCCGGCGAGGCGGCGCGGCGCGTAGTGCGAGATGAACAGCGCGATGCCGATCGCGAGGGGAGCGGCCATGACGAGGGCGAGTGCGCTCGACCACAGCGTGCCGAAGACGAAGGGCCAGACCCACGAGAGGAACGCCTGCCCCTCGAGGAGGTGGTTCCCCGAGGTGTCGGCGCGCAGGGCGGGGATCGCCTGGATGATGAGGAAGAGCGCGACGAGCGCCAGGGTGATGAGGATGATGATGCCCGCCGCCAGCGCCGTGCCCGAGAAGATCCTGTCGCCGGGCCGCATCACGGGCTTCGGCGGAGCGGACGAGGGGGCCTCAGCGGGCCCCGTCGTGGTGGTGGTCATCGGAGCGGCTCCTCGAGTGCTCTGGGTCGGGCGGGAGATGAGGGGTGACGCGCGGCGGTGCCCCCGCGTCCTTCCCGAAGGGAAGGATCCCACGGGAAGGAGCGCGAGGGCACCGTTGCGGTCAAGCGATCGGTCGGATCACTCGGTGACGATGGCGTCGATCGCGGTCATGACCTGCTCGCGCAGGCCCTCCGAGATCGGCGCGTTGCCGGCGACCTCGGCCGAGGCCTCCTGGCCCTCCGCCGAGGCGACGTACTCGAAGTACGCCTTGACGAGCGTAGCGACCTCGGGGTCCTCGTACTCGACGCAGCCGATGAGGTAGCTCACCAGCGCGATCGGGTAGGACTCGGCCGGAGCCGAGGCCGGGTCGACGGCGAAGGCGAGGTCCTGGGCCTCGCGGCCCTCCTCGAGCGGCGAGGCCTCGACCAGGGCCGACGCGGCCTCGGCGGAGTACGCGACGTACTCGCCCTCGACCTCGACGGCGACCTGGCCCAGCTCGCCGGCCTGCGAGGCGTCGGCGAAGCCGATGTAGCCGTTGCCCTCGGTGATCGCGGAGACGACGCCCGAGGTGCCGTCGGCGGCCTCGCCACCGAGGTCGCTCGGCCACTCGTCGCTGGCCTCCCACGTCCACACGTCGGGAGCGGTCGACTCGAGGTACGTGGTGAAGGTCTCCTGCGTGCCCGAGGCGTCGGCACGGTGCACCGGCACGATGGCCAGGTCGGGCAGCTCGGCGTCGGGGTTCTGCTCGGCGATGGCCGGGTCGTTCCAGTTGGTGATCTGGCCGGCGAAGATGCCCGCGATCGTCGCGGCGTCGAGGTTCAGCGTGTCGATGCCCTCGAGGTTGAACGCGACGGCGACGGGGGAGATGTAGACGGGGATCTCGACGATCGAGTCCGTGGCGCACGAGCCGAAGCCGCCGGCGGCGATCTCCTCGGCGTTGAACGCGCGGTCGGAGCCGATGAAGTTCGACGAACCGGCCTGGAAGTTCTCGCGGCCCGTGCCCGAACCGGTCGAGGTGTAGTTGACGGTGGCGTCCGGGTTGATGCCCTGGAAGCCGGCGACCCAGGCCTGCTGAGCGGCCTCCTGCGACGACGCGCCGGTGGCCTCGATGGTGCCGCTGAGCGACGACTCGCTGGGGGTGCTGCCGCCGCCGGCGTTGTTCGGCTCGTTCGCGGCGCAGCCGGCGAGCGACAGAGCGGCGACCGCGCCGAGGGCGGCGATGCTCGAGAAACGGGTGATCTTCACTGTGTATCCGTTCGATCGGTGATCAGGGATGCCCTTCGGGACTTTCAGGGCACACCGAGACGCTAGGACCGTGTGCTTAAGAGACTGCGGTCTGCAGGTGAACGGAAGGTGAACAACCCTGGGCGCGCGCTTCATGGTCGTGATCTCCGTGTGATCTTCGCCCGGCGGCAGGCACGCGGGACATCCGTGACGTGGCCCGCTGTCGGATCGGTTCCCGCGTCAATACGCTCCCACCATGGCGAAGACGACCAAGGCGGAGCGCAAGGCGTTCGAGGCGCTCGACGAGGCGGCGCGTGCCGCGAAGAAGGCCGAGAAGGCCGCGAAGGACCTGTCGGGCAAGCGCGCGAAGAAGGTCGCGGCGCTCGCGGAGGCGGCGCGCGAGGTCGCGGAGACCGGGGCGAAGAAGGTGCGCAAGCACCCGAAGCGCGTGCGCGCGAAGGCCGAGGACGCCGTCGAGGCGCTCGAGAAGGCGACGAAGAAGGCGCGCGCGAAGGCCGAGCGCGACGCCGAGGCCCCGCGCGCCGAGGCGGAGGCGCTCGCGGCGGTCCGGGGCCTCCCGAAGGACGACGCCCCGCAGGCGCCGGCCGTCGCGGCACCGGCGGACGGGGAGCTGGCAGGGCTCACGGTGGCCCAGCTGCGCGAGCGGGCACGGGCGACCGGCCGGCCCGGCTACTCGCGGCTCACCAAGGCGGCGCTCATCGAGTTCCTCGGCGGCTGAGCGCCCGGCACCCGCGCTCAGACGGACGGCGTGTGCGTCTCGATCGCGGCGATGCCCGCCTCGGGCTCGCCGGCGTTGATGTGCGCGACCGAGAACGAGCCCGTGGCGAGCGCCGCGGCCTCGTCGAGGGCGGAGGTCCGCCTCGTCCCCGTCGCGCGGGCGAGCTCCTCGAGGACGACGGGCAGGACCGGACCGTGCGTGCAGAGCACCGCGGGCTTGCCCGACGCGAGTCGCTTGCCCACGATCGTGCGGACGTCGGCGAGGCCGTCCTCCCACGCGTCCTGACTGATCGCGTCGGTCTCGGTGATGCGCGTGTCGATCGCCCTCGCCAGCGGCGTGACGGTCTGCACGCATCGCGTGGCGGTGCTCGAGACGATCTTCTTCACGCCGAAGGCACGCAGGCCCCCGACCACGGCCTTCGCCTGCTCCCGGCCCTTGGGAAGGAGCGGCCGCAGGTAGTCGGCGCGCTCCCAGTCGCCGCGCGGCACCGCCTTGCCGTGTCGCAGGGCCACGACGGGGAAGGTCGCGCGCACGCCGTCGTCGAACAGCGTGAGGAAGGTCTCGAGGATCTCCTGGTCGACCGGATAGCTCAGCCGCGCCATGGCCTGCCGCGGCCCCGCCCACTCCACGGCCGAGATCTCGCGGTTCGGCACGAAGGTGCTCTCGCGGAGGGCGCGGTCCTTGGCGCGCATCGCCCAGTAGTGCACGACCTTCCGCCGGCCGCTGGCCAGCGTGTAGTTCGACACGCCCAGCGGCACCCCGAGCGCCGCGCGGACACCCGTCTCCTCGTGGACCTCGCGCGCCGCCGTCTGCGCGAGCATCTCGCCGGGCTCGACCTTGCCTTTCGGCAGCGTGACGTCGCGGTACTTCGTGCGATGCACGAGAGCCACGCGCAGTCGGCCGTCCGCGACGCGCCAGAGCACGCCGCCGGCGGCGTAGACAGCCCGTTCGGTCACCGCGTCGCCCTCGGCTGCCGCCGCCGCCGGATGATGTTCATGGTGCGGTCCTGCAGGTCGAGCAGCGGGCGACCGTCGGCGTCGCGGTGGTGCCGGGTCCAGACCGCATCGGGCCCGAGGTGCCAGGTCGCGGTGCCGTCGTCCATCGCGAGATCGAAGAACGCCATGAGCTCGCGCACATGCTTGGGCGTGGTGACCTTCACGAGCGCCTCCACGCGGCGGTCGAGGTTGCGGTGCATCATGTCGGCGCTGCCGATGTAGACCTCGGGCGAGCCGTCGTTGCCGAACGCGAAGATGCGCGAGTGCTCCAGGTACCGGCCCAGCACGCTGCGGACCGTGATGTTGTCGGAGACGCCGGGCAGATCCACGCGCAGGCTGCAGATGCCGCGCACCCAGACCTCGACCTTCACGCCGGCCTGGCTGGCGCGGTAGAGGGCGTCGATGATCTCCTCGTCCACCATCGAGTTGACCTTGATGCGCACCCGCGCCGGCTTGCCCGCCAGCGCGTGGCGGCGCTCGCGCTCGATGAGCTTCAGCAGACCCTTGCGCAGGTGCAGCGGTGCGACGAGCAGGCGCTTGAACTTCTTCTCGATCGCGTAGCCGCTCAGCTCGTTGAACAGGCGGGTCAGGTCGAGGCCGACCACGGGGTCGCACGTGAACAGGCCGAGGTCCTCGTAGATGCGGCTCGTCTTCGGGTTGTAGTTGCCGGTGCCCACGTGGCTGTAGTGGACGAGCTCGCCCTTCTCCTGGCGGATCACGAGGGCCGCCTTGCAGTGGGTCTTCAGGCCCACGAGGCCGTAGACGACGTGCACGCCGGCCTTCTCGAGCTGGCGCGCCCACTCGATGTTGTTCGCCTCGTCGAAGCGCGCCTTCACCTCGACGAGCGCGAGCACCTGCTTGCCGTTCTCGGCCGCGTCGATCAGCGCCTTCACGACCGGGCTGTCGCCCGAGGTGCGGTAGAGCGTCTGCTTGATCGCGAGCACGTGCGGATCGCGCGCCGCCTGCTCGAGGAAGGCCTGCACGCTCGTGGCGAAGGACTCGTAGGGGTGGTGCACGAGCACGTCGCCCTTGCGGATCGCGGCGAACACGTCGGCCCTGGCGTGCTTCGAGTCGGCGTCGAGCGGCTGCAGCGCGAGCGCCGTGACGGGCACGTGCTTCTTGTAGCGCAGGTCGGGGCGATCCAGCCTGCCCAGCTCGAACAGCGCCCGCAGGTCGAGCGGCGCCGGCAGGCGGTACACCTCCTGCTCGGAGATGTCGAGCTCGTCCAGCAGCAGCCGCAGCGTGACGTCGTCCATCTCCTCGGTGATCTCGAGACGGATCGGCGGACCGAAGCGGCGACGCAGCAGCTCCTCCTCGAGCGCCTGGATGAGGTTCTCGGACTCGTCCTCCTCGATCACCATGTCCTCGTTCCGCGTGAGGCGGAACGCGTGGTGATCCAGCACGTCCATGCCGGGGAAGAGGTCGCTGAGGTTCTCGGCGATGAGGTCCTCGAGCGGCAGCATGCGCACCCGCTCGCTGAGGGGATCGCGCTCGGGCACCCGCACGGTGCGCGGCAGCATGGGCGGCACCTTCAGGCGCGCGAACTCCTCGCGCCCGGTGCGGGCGTTCCGGATCCGGATCGCGAGGTTCAGCGACAGGCCCGAGATGTAGGGGAACGGGTGCGCGGGGTCGACCGCGAGCGGCATGAGCACGGGGAACACCCGCGACTGGAAGTACTCGTACAGCTCGGCCTTCTCGTCGCCGTCGAGGTCGTCCCACGTCACGAGCGAGATGCCCTCGTCCGCCAGGGCCGGCTTGACCTGCTCGTGCCACACCGCGGCGTGCCGGGCCTGCAGCTCATGTGCCTTGTGGCTGATGCCCTCCAGCACTTTGGCCGGGGCCGTGCCGATGTTGCTCGGCACCGCCAGGCCCGTCACGATGCGGCGCTTGAGCCCCGCCACGCGCACCATGAAGAACTCGTCGAGGTTGCTCGCGAAGATCGCAAGGAAGTTGGCGCGCTCCAGCAGCGGCACGTCCGGGTCCTCGGCCAGCTCCAGCACGCGCTGGTTGAACGCGAGCCAGCTCAGCTCGCGGTCGGTGTAGCGGCCGTCGGGCAGGTCGGACTCGTCGAACTCGACGAGCTCGTCGAAGTCGTCGTCCGCGTCGCCCAGACCGGTGTCCACGATGGTCGTGTCGCTCATCCCCCCATCCTGGCACTGCGCGGTTTCCCGGAGGTGAACGGAACGGAGCGTGTCAGCGCGCGGTCAGCGCTGCGTCGCCTCCGCCTTGGCGGGCGGCAGCTGGTCGTCCTCGTACACGTTGAAGCGGTACCCCACGTTGCGCACCGTGCCGATCAGCTGCTCGAGGTCGCCGAGCTTGGCGCGCAGCCGCCGCACGTGCACGTCGACCGTGCGCGTGCCGCCGAAGTAGTCGTAGCCCCACACCTCGCTCAGCAGCTGCTCGCGCGTGAACACCCGCGAGGGGTGCGTCGCGAAGAAGTGCAGCAGCTGGAACTCCTTGTAGGTGAGGTCGAGCGGCTTGCCGTGCACCTTCGCCGAGTACGACGACTCGTCGATCGTGATGCCGGAGGTCTGCACGCGCCCCGACGGCTGCTCCGTCGTCTGGCGCCCCACCGCGAGTCGCACGCGCGCATCGACCTCGGCCGGCCCGGCCGTCGACAGGATCACGTCGTCCACGCCCCAGTCGCTCGAGACGGCGGTGAGCCCGCCCTCCGTGACGACGAGGATCAGCGGGGCGTCAAGTCCCGTCGTGTTGAGGATCTTGCACAGCGATTTCGCACCCACGAGGTCGATGCGCGCGTCGACGAAGATCACGTCGGCGTTCGGGGCGTTCACCAGCTGCGCCGGCTCGGCGGGGATCTGGCGCACCCGGTGGCTCAGCAGCTCGAGGGCGGGCAGGACCGCTCCGCCGCCTTGGGCGGAACTCAACATGAGCAGCTGGGCCAAGCGAACGTCCTTTCCGGGCGGCGGGGTCCCGCGCCGGGTGCACCCATAATAGGCCGTCCTGAAAGCGGCCTGTGACGACGCTGCGCCTTGCCGCACCGGCCCGGTCGGCGGATGCGAGAGAATGGGGTGCATGACGACGCCCGCGCTCGCCCCCCGCTCGCCCGTCGGCGCGCTCGCGATCACGTGGGTCTTCGCCGTGCTGGCCTCCGTGGCCGTCGGACTGTTCGTCCCCTACGACCTGCGCTTCGCATGGATGGCGATCGCCGCCGGCGGCACGCTCATCGTGGCGTTCGTGGCGAACCTGTGGTCCGGCCGCGCCGAGGGCTTCATCGTGCGCACCGCCGGCTCGGTGCTCGGCGGCCTGCTGCTGATGGGCTTCATCTCCCTCGGCTTCGCGCTCGCGGCGATCGTGCCTTCTTTTTAGAAGAGACTGCGCGCGCTCGGGCACTGTTCTTCTCAGAAGCGTCTGCGCCGCTCGGGCACCGCTGCGCGGTGCCGCTCGCGTGCTCGCGCCGGCGCTGCCGCGCCGGCGAGGCGGCGCTTTGCGCCGCGGGGCGGCGAAGGCCACGCTCGAGGCCGTCTCGCCCAAGCGCCTGGCCGACCTGTGGACCCACT